>NZ_JBNUPL010000027.1:0-13508 GCF_050409445.1 Facklamia sp. P13055 | reverse complement strand
GTAACCAGTCGGTTACCTCACCTACTCATCAACCCTATTTGACAAAGAGCCAAAATAATGATGAATTTGGAGGTTTTATTATGTCTAAAAACAATTTAGATACAAATAATTTTAAGATTGCAATGTACCTTAGATTATCTCAGGACGATGAAAAATATGACAAAAATTTCAAAGTAGAGAGCAATAGTATTTCTAATCAAAGATTACAAATAAAGGATTATGTTGCTAAACAGCAAGATATGAAACTTGTAAAAGAATATGTGGATGATGGATATTCAGGAATTAACTTTGATAGACCGGCTTTTAAGGAAATGATGGAAGATGTCATCACAGGAACTATTAACTGCATTATTGTAAAAGACCTATCAAGATTTGGAAGAGATTATATTGATAGTGGAAGATATTTACAAAGAGTATTTCCCTCTCTTGATGTAAGGTTTATTGCTTTAAATGATAACTATGACAGCCTTACCGCAAGTGATACAGAAAAGAATTTAGTTATTCCATTTAAGAATTTTATTAACGACAACTATTGTAGAGATACATCTGCAAAGGTAAGAAGTGTTTGTAAAGTTAAGAGAAAACAAGGACAATTTATATCAAACTATGCACCTTATGGTTATGAGAAGGATAAAGAAGATAAGCACAAATTAGTAATAGATAAAGAAGCTTATGATGTGGTGCAAAAAATTTATTCAATGAAACTTGAAGGGTATAGTTCATATTCTATTGCAAAACACCTAAACGAAACAGGAGTATTATCTCCTATGGAACATAAGAGAGCAAAGGGGATTAGGTATAAAACAGGCTTTAGTACAAATGCTGTTGCAAAATGGGATACACCTGCTATAAATCGCATTCTAACCAATGAAATCTATATAGGAACACTACAACAAGGAAAAAGAGAGAAGATAAACTATAAGCTTGATAAAGTTGTTTCTAAAGATAGAAGTGATTGGATTGAAATTGAAGATAATCATGAAGCTATCATTGATATAAATGACTTTGAGATTGTGCAAAAACTTTTGAAATGCGATATAAAAGCAAGAAATTGTGGAGAAAAAGCAGATTTATTTTCGGGATTGTTATTTTGCAAAGACTGCAATCAGCAAATGACTAAAAAAGTGGACAAAAGAGGAAAAACTCCAATCGTATATTATATCTGCTCTGGATACAATAAGGGGGGTGCTTGTAGTAGGCATTCAATCAAGCAGAAAGAATTGGAAGATACTGTTCTTGCAATGATTAAGCATTATATTTCCTCACTTGGTAAATATGAAGTTATTTCAGAAAAACTAAGAGAGATGGAAGTATCCTATAATCTGTTTAAGAAAATAGATAAAAGGCAAGAACAAACTAAGAAAAGTAAGGCAAAGTTTGAAATTTTAAAATCATCTTTATTTCAAGACTTAAAAGAAGGGATAATCTCTGAAGATGAGTTTTATGATATGAGAGAATTTTATACCAATCGTATCATAGAGAGTGAACTAATATTAGAAAGACAGAATGAAGAAATCGCAAGACTCTACAAAAAGAGTTTAGGAAATCAGAGCTTCTTTTCAGATATTAAGAAATATAAAAATATAAGCACTTTAGAAAGAGGACTTCTTGTAAGACTTATTGATAAAATCTATGTTTTTGAAGATAAAAAGATAGAAATTCAATTTAATTATGATGAAACATTAGATGTGTTTGACAAGTTAAATAACTATACTGCTCAGTACCCTGAGAAAGTTAGGGAGGTGGTATAGATGGCAAGAACAGCAAATAGGAGAATTAAATCTGAAGAAATTCAACTAAATAAGGAAGTCGAAAGTAGTTTTCAAACAGTCATTTATACAAGAATTTCAAGAGATAAAAAAGAAAAACCAAGTGATTCTATTGAAAATCAGATTGCTTTATGTGAAAGTTATATTAAGAAAAAATGATGGACATAATTTAGTTGGGATCTATAAAGATATTTCAAAGACTGGAACATCATTTGATAGACCAGATTTTGAAAAACTTATGGATGAAATCAGAACAGGAAAAGTAAATTGTATCATTGTAAAAGACTTATCTCGTTTTGGAAGAAATTATACAGAGCTTGGAAATTTTATAGAAAAGATATTTCCATTTCTTGGTGTAAGGTTTATTGCTGTTAATGATAATTTAGATACATTTCATATGGAGGATCCGAATAAATCACTTGAGGTAATCTTAAAGAATATTGTTAATGAAACTTATGCTAAAGATATTTCAAAGAAAATATCCACATCACATCAAATTAGAATCAAACAAGGAGGCTTTATTTGTGGAGCTGCACCTTATGGATACACAGCAAGAAAAGGTGAAGATGGGATAAGGAAATTGTATGTAGATGAAAATACAGCTCCTATTGTAAAAGAAATTTTTGAGGCTTATTTGAAAGGTTTTAGTACACTTGATATTTCAAAATTACTCCATGAAAAAAGAGTATATATAGCAAGCGATTATAGAAAATTTAAGAAGGCAATATCTGAAAATGATGAGCCTATTAGAATATGGAAACCAACTACAATACTGAAAGTGCTTAAAAATCGTGCATATACAGGAACTTTGATTCAAGGTAGAAATCAAAAACATCTTTATGAAGGTAAAAAGAGGGAGGTTCTTGATAAAGAATATTGGACAGTAACAGAAAATGCTCATGAAGCCATTATTCCCATAGACATATTTGATAGAGTACAAGATAAAATATCCTCAAAGACGAATACAAGCAGAAATAGTATAGATAAAAAAGTTACAGAAGATACAGTTTTTAGGGGAAAAGTTTACTGCAATATCTGCAAAAGAAAAATGAGTACACACAGACAGCTAAGCGGAAAAAAGACAGTTTTTTACTTTAGTTGTAATCGCTTTAGAGAATATAGCACTGAAAAATGTGGAATATCTATAACAGAAGTTACTCTTAAAAAAACAATAAAGGCAGCATTTGATGTTATTCTTTCAAGTAAAGGTAATAGCTACAAAGAATACCTAAATAGCTATGATTATCTTAAAAAGGAGCTTAATAAACAAAAAGAAAAAGTTCTGACAGAAATTGAGAGAAAGATTTCAGGCTTTAACAGGCTTCAAAGTGAATATTATGAAAAATATGTTTTAGGACAGTGGAGTAAGGTAGATTTTGAAAGTGAAAAAGAAGGGCTTAATCAAAAGAAAAAGTCTTTGGAAAATCTAAAAGAAAAAAAGATAGCATTTTTTGAGGAAGAAACTTCTAAACTTGAAGAAAAGCATAAATATCTGAACGCATTATTAAAGGGAAAAACGAAGAAATGGGATAAAGATTTTGTAGATAGCACTATAGATAAGATATTTATAGGAAAAGACAACATAGTAGAAATAAAATTCAATTTTGAAGAAACCTCTGTCTTTGCTGAAAAAATTGGTAGGAAGAAAAAGAGGAGCTGATATGAATACAGTAGATTTTTATTTGAGGCTTTCCTTAGAAGATGGAGATCAGCAAGATGAGAGTAATAGCATTACTTCTCAAAGGGAGATTTTAAAAGACTATATCAATTCAAGGGAGGAATTTGCCGGAGTTAAGATTAGAGAGCATATCGATGATGGTTATACCGGGACAAACTTTAATTGTCCGGCGTTTCAAAAGATGATTAGTCTTGTAAAGAAAAATGAAGTAAAAACAATACTTGTGAAAGACTTATCCCGCTTTGCCAGAGATTATATAGAATCAGGAGCCTATATTGAACAGATATTTCCACTCATGCAAGTTCGATTTATTTCTGTAAATGATAACTATGACAGTAATAATAATGAGAACGGGATCAATGGATTGGAAGTACCATTTAAAAACCTTGTCTATGATTATTATTCAAAAGACATCTCACAAAAAATGCGTTCTTCGATAAAGGTAAGACAAGATAAAGGTTATTACTTTGGTTCAAAAGCACCTTATGGATATGTAAAAGATGATAAAGACCATCATAAACTACTTGTTGATGAAAAAGTAAGACCAATTATAGAAGAAATTTTTACAAGATACCTAAGTGGGGAAAGTATGCTTTCAATCTCTAAAGACTTTAACAAGAGAGAAGTTTTAACACCTGCCAAGCACATAGGACTCAAAAGAGGAAGTGGTATTTGGACAGGACAGATTGTAAGGTATGTCTTAACACAAAGAGTTTATACAGGAGCGATTGTCGGTGGCAAGACAAGGGTGCAAGAGGTTGGGTCTGATAATCGTAAATGGGTTGATAGTAAGGATTGGATAATACGAGAAAATATGCACGAAGCAATAATATCCAAAGAAGATTTTAATAAAGTCCAAGATATGCTAAATAGTAATGAAAAGCGTATAACCAGAAATCGAAAGCACTTTCATATACTTCAGGATAAAGTTTATTGTGGGAAATGCCATCATAAGATGAGTTATACTGTTAATTATGGAAAAAGTGATGGATACTACTGCACTTATAGATATAAAGCGAAAGATTGTGGTTGTATGAAAGGGAAAATAACTGCTTCTACCCTTGAAAATATAGTAGCAAAAGAAATTAAGCTTTACACAGAGGAATTTCTTGAAAAAGAGCAGACGAGGAATATTGAGTATATAGTACAAAACAGTATTTGCGAAAGTTTGCTTGAAAGAAAGATTAAACTTGGAGTTGATAAAGACAAACTACAAGTTTGCAAAATGCAGTTATATGAACAACATAAACAGGGTATAATAAATAAAAAAGTATATTTATCTCAGAAACAATCTTTAAGTACACAGATTCAAAATATTGAACAGGAAATCTTCATTATAGAAAACAAAATAAAGGAAAATACTACTTCAGAACATAAGCTGAATGTAGATAAGTTAAAAGAAGCAGTATCAAATGGAGAACTTGTCTTAGAATGGATCAATGAAGTCATAGAAAAGATATATGTTTATGACAAGGATAAGATTGAGATTGTTTGGAAATTTGCTTGTATCTGATGTGTCTGATTGCAAAACAAGGACTATTAAAATTTTGATAAATATGGTATAATAAATATATTTTATATATGTGGGAAGGGGGTATTTCTTATAAATAATGAAGAACAGTATATAGCTAAGATTATTTTTAGAAATAAAATTTTAACTTATAAAGGACAGCAATTTGAAGATTTCTTTGTATCTTTAATGTGTAAGCATAATTCTAATTTTAAACCAGTAAAAGCATATGGTCGTCTTGGTGATCGAAAAAACGATGGTTTTGATAAGACTACAGGAACAATTTACCAGGTATTTGCCCCTGAAGATTTAAATAGAGAAGGAACTATTAAGGATGGAGTAAGGAAGTTAAAAGAAGATTTTAAAGGATTATATGAAAAATGGAATGATATATGTCCGATAAAAAAATATTATTTTGTTGCAAATGACAAATATGATGGAGTTCCAGCTCCTATTCATGATATGGCAATAGAATTAAGCAAACAAAGTAGCTACTCACATATTGATATCGATATTTTAGGAGCAAGCGATTTAGAAAAAATATTTAATTCATTAGATAGATTTGAAAAGCAAGATATAGTAGGATTTATACCTGATCAAAATATACAAGTTGTAGAATATGAAGCATTAAATGAAACAGTAAATTATTTGCTTACTATTGAAAATAATATAAATTATTTGGATAAGTTAATTGTCCCGGATTTTTATGAAAAGATAACTTTCAATGGATTAAGTCAAGTTGTAAGAAATAAATTGACAGTAGGAAGTTATCAAGAAGGCATATTAATTGAATATTTTAATAATACACCGGGTGTTAATGAAGTTTTACAAAAGAAATTTCATATGCTGTATGAGGAAGCTAAGAACATTATAAAAAATACAAAAGAGAACTTTGCTGATTGTAGATTTTATTATATTTTGGAAAAATCATGTATAAAAAATACGATCCCAATACAAACTAGTGTATTAGTTTTAATGTCTTATTATTTTTCGAGTTGCGATGTATTTGAGGAACCAAGCTAGATTTATATATAAAGAAAGGAGGAGATGTTAATATGATACTACCAAAGAAACAATTATCATTAAGTGAATCATTCTTTGGGTTTGGAGCTTTTCTACTAGAAAAATTAAAATCTCCTACCTCAGTAGATGATTTATGGCTATATTACAAGAATGCTTACGAAAGAAAAAAATACATTGTAAAGTTTTCTTTTGATCAATACCTTGCAACATTAGATTATTTGTATATGATAGGAGCAATAAAAGAAACTGAGAAGGGGGTAGTATGTAATGAAACTTAAGTGCTTACGGGCTAATCAATCCTCTTTTCATACTATAAATTTCAAAGAAGGTTTGAATATTATTGTTGGCAAACAGGCTTCTCCACATAATGAAAATGATGGAAATACCTATAATGGGGTTGGTAAATCTTTTGTATTACATTTGATTCATTTTTGTTTAGGCTCAAACAAAATTGATTCTTTTACAAAGAATTTACCTGATTGGGTGTTTACATTAGAATTTGAAGTCGATGGAAAAGATTATTTTGCATCACGAAATACTAGCGAACAAAATAGAATAAACTTTTGTGGGAAAGATATAAGTTTAAAGGTTATGAGAGAAAGTATGTTAAATCTTTGTTTTGGTATTTCTGATCCCCCAAAGAATATGACATGGAATACGTTGTTTTCTAGATTCGTAAGAAGATATAGATCATCATACTCTAAATTTGACACATATATTCCAAAAGAATCTGATTATAGTAAGATCTTAAATACACTATATTTACTTGGAATTGATACAACTTTGATAGTAGAAAAAAAAGAGTTGAGAGAAAAGCAAACTGATGCTAAAAGAACAGAAAATGCTATAAAAAAAGATCCATTTTTTAAAAGGTATTATCTAGGTGAAAATGATGCAGAACTTGATGTAGCAGACTTAGAGTATAGAATAAGTGAATTAGAAAGAGAAATATCAGAATTTAAAGTTTCTAATAATTATCATGAGTTAGAACTAGAAGCAAATGAGAAAAGTTATAAAAAAAGATATTAGAAAATAAACGTGTCCTTATAAATAATTATATAAAAAACATTGAAAAATCTTTTAAGGAAACAGCTAAAGCAAATGAAGAAGATGTTATAAGGGTATATGAAGCAGCTAATATTGAAATTCCTGATATGGTAAAAAAAACATCGATGAAGTTCTTGAATTTCATAGAAAACAAATATCGTCCAGAAATATTCGCTTAAAAAAAGAATTACGTAAACATCAGCTTGAATTAGAAAAAATAGACAAACAAATTCTTGCTATCGGAGAACGTATGGATAATTTATTAGGATATTTAGACTCTCATGGAGCATTAGAAGAATATGTTGCTTTAACTAAACAACTGTCTTCATTAAAAAATGAAATGGAGCGAATACAGGGATATCAAAAAATACTTAAATCATATAAAGATATTGAATTGGAGATAAAGGCTTCATTTATAAATCAAGATAAAGAAACTAATGAATATCTTGAAAGTATAAAAACAGTAACTGATAACTTAAGGAATGGTTTCTGGGAGTATGCAAAGAAATTTTATCCAAAGAAGAGAAGTGGATTAGTAATAAAAAATAATTCTGGTGAAAATATGATTAGATATACCTTAGATGCAAGGATAGAAGATGATTCATCGGATGGAATAAATGAAGTAAGATTATTTTGTTTTGATTTATTATTGTTGATGTGTAGAAAAAGCAAAATGAGATTTTTAGCTCATGATAGTAGATTATTTGCAAACATGGATCCAAGGCAAAGAGAAATGCTTTTACGAATAGCGTACGATGTTACTATAGATTCTGAATTTCAATACATTTGTTCCATGAATGAAGATACTATAATGTCTTTTAAGGATTTAATGTCAATTGAGGAGTATAGCGAAATAGTAACGAATAATATTATTTTAGAATTAAATGATGATGCACCTGAAAGTAAGCTACTTGGTATTCAAGTAGATTTGGACTTAGAAGATAAGCACAAAAATATTGATAATATGAAATAAGTTGTGTAAAAGAGAGGATGTTCAAAAACATTCTCTATTTTTGTAGGTGATTGAATAAAATGTATCCAATACTTGACACAAGGGTGTTGTTTTGAATGGATATAAGACAAACGATTATAAACTCACACAAACACAAGCGTTTTAGAGCTATGTTGTTTTGAATGGATATAAGACTTACCTTTTGACGTGGAGCATGATGCAGCAGTTTTAGAGCTATGTTGTTTTGAATGGATATAAGACAAAACGAATTGACAAGTGATGTTAAAGATAGTTTTAGAGCTATGTTGTTTTGAATGGATATATGTCAATCTCTAATTAGTTAATTCTAAGTTAGGAATTTCAATTATCTTGTAAGGGGATAAGCTCTATTAAGGTTGTCTTCTTAACAATGGATAACGATCAATTATCTCATGCGATAAAATTTTATAACATAAGGGATAAATATGAATAAGACTATTAAAAGTGCTTTAAAGAAACTATTCTTTTTTGTTTTTGTTTTATATTTTTAGTGCGATGGTCAATGGTCTATCAATATATTTATTTGATACTACACTCGCAGAATATTTTGCTGAATTTTTTTCTCTAATCAGTTAGCAAAGAGTTATGAGTTAGTGTGACTAGCTTTCTTTAATTAAATATAAAAAGGAGTAAGTTATGAAGTGTTATAACTTGCTCCTTTTCTTTTTTTAGCAATAATGAAGTTATTTTTAAGAGAGGCCGATATAATAATTATCTCAGGCTAATAGTTAAACTTTTTACTAAAATTAAAGCTAGCTTTTAGTTTAATTCCTAAATAGTAGTCTCAATAAAATCAATTGTTGAGTTAAGCTTCATTTTATCACTAAAAACAGTTTTTATATAAACCTAATTTAAATAATGTAAAAGTATAGGATAAAGATTGACTTTAATAATGTTAAATGATAACATTAATTTAATTAAAGAAGGAGGATGAAATGAAAATTAATATTATTCCTGAATGGATGGCAAATCTTGAAGAAGAAGATTTATCTTTTATCAAAAGATTTATATTAGCATCTGGCTCTTTAAAAGAAATCGCTAAACAATATGAGGTTACATATCCGACAGTAAGACTAAGGTTAGATAGGCTTATCCAAAAAATTCAAATGAGCGATGATATTGCAAATGAACCTTATATCTCTTTAATTAAACGATTGGCTGTTAATGATAAGCTTGATTTTGAAACAGCTAAAATTTTGGTTTCAGAGTATAAAAAGATGAAAGGAGTTGAATGATATGAGAGCTGCTTTGATTATGTTTATTGTATATGGGGCATTAATTATTATCTTACAAATATTATTATCTAAACTTAAAAATAAATGGTTTGGCTTGATACTGCCCTCTTTAAGTTTTGTCTATTCTATGTCTTTATCACTTATTTTAACCATCACCCCCCTGGAACAATCCGATAACATGAAAAGTTTAATGGATTTTGTATCGACACTCTTAGTAAACAATATACCTACCTTTATTCTATTAGCTATATATTTTGTTATGAGAAAGCAATTAAAAATTTCTTCCCAAATTGAAAAAATGAAAATTAGAGATTTATAATAGAATTATGTTAGAAGTTATAAAAATAAAACTTTTAATTTAAATTTAAATAATCTTTTGCTTTTAGTCAGAAAATTATGAAAAATATTAAGAACTATAAAAGAGAACCATTCGAGTCTCTTTTAAATATGGAAATTCATTTTATTTGCTAAAAATAAATAGGACAGTTGAAAGTCTTAACAATTCATTTGAATGATATAAATTCAAAGCAATCCCTGATATAATCGCCATGCAAAGAATATTTGCCAAAATATGATCACTTGCAATTTCAAATTGCTAGGCCAAAACTCTGATAAAGCCTATCTTAAATTTAAGAGGTGAAGACGATGCTCAATGAGATCTTAAAGGAAAAGAGAAAAGAACTTAAACTTACTCAGCAGCAGGTTGCTGATTCGTTGAATGTCATACGACAAACATTGTCTAGTTGGGAAGTAGGAAAAAGCTTTCCTGATATTCCAACCTTGATTAAGATTAGTAATTTTTATCAAATATCTATAGATTATATGTTAAGAGGGGATGTTGATCTGATGAAAAAAGTTGAAAAAGATGCAAATGAATTGGAAAAATACCAAAAAATAACAGAGATTTTAAAAATGATCGTTTATGGGTTACTGATTGTTACTTTTTTCTATGGTGCCGGCTATGCAATTGGAAAAGGGTGGGGGCATTTTATGCCCTAAATCGTTTATTTCAATGAAGCAAGTTTATTTAAAGGTAATTAGTTAATCCTTAGTCATTCTATTTATAATCCTTAAAACAACTTTTTTCTAAATCTACTTTTAGACTTAGGAAGTAGTTGTTTTTTTTGTTTTATTTGCCAAGAAAAAGTAAATTAAACAACTTAAGCTGTCAAACTGGCTGATTTATAAACTCTTTTAAAGATGACAGTCAATCTTGAAAGGGGGTAGTGTATCTGAATGGTACGTATATTATAGAGAGTAGGAAGTTGACAGACTAAACAAGGAGAATTTTATGAAGAACACAAAAAGAAAACTGTTAGTGATCAGCTTATTGACGCCACTTGATATCACATTATTTCTACAAGCCCCAGAACATTTAGTTAAGAAAATGTTATGACCTGTCTTAATAGGAATAATCTATTTCCCTCGACTTGCGAACTGTCTAGTCCATATTAACTGAAAAATGATGAGTCTTTTCATACTCATCTTACCTCTTAACGCTATCCTTGTTGTAATGCCTTTGTCTTCAGCCTTTGCTTATTTAGGCGAAATTTTGGCTTATCGTTTGTATAAAGAACTAATGATTAAAAGTAGTCACCTTGATCAAATTCAATACCCATTTTAATTTCTGAGTGATCTTCGATCTAATTCTTAAAATCAACTGAACAACTGAATCAATTGACCGTTAAGGATAGAGCTAGTTCTAACTCTGTTCTTTTTTATTTTTGTTTGAAAGCCCAGCTAATGCTATAGGGTTATGGTTAAAATACTAGGCGATATGGATAGAATTTTGCAATCTACCACATAAAAGACAATAATGTGAAAACACAAAAGCAATTAAACTTTACAAGGTGATAACAATACTTTACATATCTCTTTTGGAATGTTATTATTTAGATAATAGTTAAAGGAGGAGCAAACTATGGAAAAAGAGGCTATTTTAAAAAAAGCACAGCGAGCGCAAAAAGACGAAAGAGAAGACGTAATCATCACAAAATCCTTTCGTGCCGGATGGTTGGGAGTAACAATTGTTATGTTAGCACTGCTTTTGCTGAGAATGTATTTTCAGCAATCAATTGAAGATATTACTATAATTTTGACGGCCCATGTATCAGCTTCTTCATTTTATCAATATAGTAAAATGCCAGATAAAAAGTCCTATTTAATTTTTGGGATAATAAATTTACTGTTTATAATATTGCAATTTTACTATTTATTAAGTAAGTTTGGAGTTTTTTAAATACAAAAAAGAACTATTAGTTTTGCAAAATCGCTTAAAAGTTGCCAGAGCTGAGAAAAAATTTGACTCAGGAAGAATTAGCCAAATTAGTAGGGCTTCTTAACAAACTACGAGTGCCATTGAAAAGGGACAATTCAACCCTTCAGCTAAATTAGCGCTCATTACTTGCATCGCTTCAGATAAAAAGTTTGAAGAATAAGTTATTTTGATTCAATTAAATATTGCTTTTCTTTAGGAGTAATGAAGGAAGCAGTTGAATCGATTGATTTTTTATGGATAGACTTTATTAACACTCTAATCTTTTTATTATTAATTTCATATGTGTCTCTAGAAAATAAAGAGAAAACAAAATGTAAATGAATTAAATTAAAATTTTACACTCACTAATGGTTCTAATGAACAACTGCTAAAAGAATAATTTGAACCGATCGTTCTTTATTGGATTGATAAAAGGTTTTTGGATGAAAAATCGGTGCATTTCTGAACGAGTACGTGCAAACAATTATATAGCTATAGCAAGTCTTAAGAGTGTAAAGCAGCCTAGTTTAATGCGCTTCAAAAATTAAAAGGCAAAGACAACCCAACTTTACATTGTGACTATAAACCTTATTTATTTAAATGTTAGTTTTTAATAATAGTTAAAGGAGGAGCAAACTATGGAAAAAGAGGATGTTTTAAAAAAAGCACAGCGAGCACAAAAAGACGAAAGGGACGAAGCCATTAATACGAAAGCTTTTCAAATTGGGTGGGTAGGAGTATCGGTTGTAATGTTACTTCTTATTGTTTTGAGGGTTATCTTTAATGAATCAGCCATAGACATTATGATAATCTTAATGGCTCAAGTAGCTGCGGCTTCATTTTATCAGTATTCTAAAATGCCAGATAAAAAGCTCTATTTGGTAAGTGGGATCATAGCTATATTAGCTATTATATTAGGCTTTGCCTCATTATTAAGTAGTTACGGAGTTTTTTAAATATGGGAAAAAAAGAAGAATTAGTTTTACTAAATCGCTTAAAAGTTGCTAGAGCAGAGAAAAGTTTGACTCAGGAAGAATTAGCCAAATTAGTGGGGGCTTCTCGACAAACTATTAGTGCTATCGAAAAAGGACAATTTAACCCATCCGCAAGATTAGCGCTTATTATTTGCATTGCTTTAGATAAAAAATTTGAAGAGTTATTTTACTTTGGCTAATTTAAGTAGGCGTTGATCTTCGGTGTACTTCTTAAAACAGACTGAATAGTTGAATAAATGGATTTTTAAAGAATGGAGTTCGTTTTTTGCTCTATTCTTTTTATTTTATCTTTTTTTTACTGTTTAACAAAGACTATTCTGTTAAGCTTAAGCTATCAGATGAAGTCTTGATTGAATCTAGTTTATGGACAACAGTCTTAAGGACAGATAGTTTTTAATAAAATAGAGAGATGATTCAGCATAGTATATTTATAGATTAAGGGGAGAAAAATGGAAATCAAAGAACTTTCAAAAGAAAACGTAGAAGAGTTTATCATTTATTTGAACAAAGCATTGGCAATAGAACCGGATAGGATGACAACGGATGATATAGATGAAGAAGCGATAATTAAAGTGGTTTCCAATCAACCCAACGAACTAAGTCGTTCTTTATTAGCTTATGAGGACCATCAGATTGTGGGTAGGTTGGAGTTTCATTCTTATCTTTGCATTCAAGATTCTTATAGGATGGCCTATGTCAATTGGGTCTATACACTGCCAGACTATCGACACAGGGGAGTGGCTCAGTCATTATTTAAAGCATTTGAGAATATTTGCTTACAAGAAGAAATAAATCAGTACTTTTTAATCCAGGCAGAGAATCAAGCGGCGAGCCGTTTTTATAAGGCCTTTGAACATGGAACATCTAGTAAAGAAATAATTTTAAGAAAGACATTATCTAAGTTTTAGAAAGCCAAAGCAACTTATAGAAGACATCTTTTTCTTTAATCTGTTAAACGTAAATGATAATGTCTCAAGAGAACACAAATCAAAATGTCCCACTA
>NZ_JBNUPL010000026.1:0-16708 GCF_050409445.1 Facklamia sp. P13055 | reverse complement strand
TCAGTTTTCAATGAGCTTCGCTGCCATAAGTGACAACTTCTATATACTAGCATGGTTTAGATTTTTTGTCAAACCTTTTTGAAGATTTTTTGAATTTTCTTCTAAATATCTGCTTTTTTACAAGATATTCGCTAGCAGGAATTACATTTTACTATCTTTTTTAATTTGTGTCAATAATTTTTAGCACTTTTTTTCTTTTTTACGTGTATTTAAGCCTATAACTTATAAAAGGAGTTAATGATGACTCATATACTGTACTTTTATATTGGATCTTGTATAGCGAGTTTTGTTTACTATCTTTCTTATTCCATTATAAATAAAAGCTTTAGTTGGAAAGCACGATCTTCTTGTGATCATTGTCAGCACAAACTCTACTTTTGGCAGTTATTTCCTTTGTTTTCATATTTATTACTGAAGGGGCATTGTTATTTTTGCTGTCGGAAAATAAGTGTCAATCACTTTTACTTTGAATTGTTTGGTGGACTCTGCTCTTTCTTCTTTTTTCTATTCACTGCTTTTTCTTTTTTTAATCTGATTTTATTACTTATCTTTCTATTCATGACCTTCATGGATATACTTGATCAGTGGGTTCCTGATTTTCTACAACTTTCTTTTTTGACGCTCGGATTACTCTATAATTATTCATATAATATTATTCCCTTTCAGTATTTTCTTATTTTCTGTCTTATCAGCTTTATTCTTATAAGAACAGAACAGTCTTGGATGGGAGGTGCCGATTTAAAATTCATCTGTATTTCTCTATTGTTTATTCCCCTAAGCTCTATTCCTTACTTTTTATTTTTAGCAGCTTCACTTGGACTTTTGTATTGTTATCTTTCTAAAAGTAAAATAATTCCATTTATTCCTTTTTTAATATTTTCTTTTATAACTTGTTATGTTTTGATATGATGCATTGTAAAATTTAATGCAACACGAGTAAAAATAAAACTCATAACAAATTTAATTCATGTAAAATGTCATTACTATAAAACATACACATGAAAGAGATTGTTATGAGCCCTATATATTACCACGGATGATAGAAGTAAGACTTTTCCCAAATACCTTCTCCTTTAAGACATTCTATAATTGGATATATAAGGAGACTTTATCCGTTTCCTTGCAGGTGTTAAGGAGAAAAGGTCATTCTAAAAAAACGAAAAAAAGAAGAGAAAGATTTGATATCAACACTTCTGTTTAGAAAAGACCCAAAGTGGTGAAGAAGCGCACTGAATTTGGACACTGACAACTTGATATTCTAGTATCTTCTTGAGGAAAAAGCAAAGAATGTTTAGCTACTTTTGCAGAAAGGAAGACTCGTACCTATTTTGCGATAAAAACACCAGACAGAAGTAAACAATCTATGTTAGAAGCACTTTATCAATTAACAAAATCCTTACCACAAGGAGCCTTTAAAACATTCACATCCGATAGAGGAAAAGAATTCGCTTGCTATGACGTAGTAGAGAGTAAGTTAGGGATAGGTTTTTACTTTGCCGATGCCTAGAGTGCATGGCAAAGAGGCACCAATGAAGGCAGCAATGGCTTGCTAAGGGAATTCTTTCCTAAGAAAACGGATTTCGCACAACTAAAGGATCAAGACTTGTTTAAAGCTATCTATAAAGTAAACGCTAGACCAAGGAAATGTCTAGCGTTTGAAGCACCCTTTGAACGTTATATTGAGGAATTGAATTTGTTAACAGAAGTGTCGTAATAATTATTGCAATATATCATATAAAAATACCCTTCAATTATGAAAAACTCCCCCTAAAATAGTTTTACTTTTGGGGGAGCAGTTCAATAATTGAAGGGTTTAATCTATTTTGTTTATTTCATCTGCTGTGGTTCCTCTGTTATCTCAGTTGGCATAGGAATAGTATCTTGAGTGGTTTGGATTTCCAAATCACGGTAGCTGTTCATTCCAGTACCAGCTGGGATTAATTTACCAATAATGACGTTTTCTTTTAGACCAATTAAGTAGTCACGGTCTCCACGAATGGCCGCATCGGTCAAGACACGTGTTGTCTCTTGGAAGGAAGCAGCTGAGATAAATGATTTTGTCTCAAGAGCAGCTTTAGTAATTCCAAGTAAGACGGGTCGAGCCGTAGCTGGTGTTTCCCCACTTGTAATGGTGTCTTTATTAGCCTTAGCAAAGTCTGCGATATCCATTAAGGCCCCTGGTAAAATAGATGTAGAAGCAGGGTCCATTACACGAACTTTACGTAACATTTGACGAGCCATCACCTCAACGTGCTTATCACCAATTTCTACCCCTTGTCCACGATATACGGCTTGAACTTCGCGCATAATGTATTTTTGGACCGTTAAGACGTCAGTAACTGCTAATAATTCTTTGGGATCGATTGATCCTTCTGTTAAGGCTTGACCACGTTCTACACGATCGCCTTCATTGACTTTAAGGCGAGCAGCATAAGCCACTTTATAAGTGCGGTTATCCGTAACTCCTGTAACGGTAATTTCTTTCAACCGCTCGCTTGATTTTTCTTCAATCGAAGTAACAACTCCGGCAACTTCCGTAATGGTTGCTTGTCCTTTTGGAACACGCGCTTCAAAAATTTCTTGAATACGTGGTAAACCTTGAGTAATATCACCACCACCGGCAACCCCTCCCGTATGGAAGGTACGCATGGTTAACTGAGTACCAGGCTCACCGATAGATTGAGCAGCGATTGTACCTACTGCTTCTCCAACTTCTACTTCTGATCCAGTCGCTAAGTTGCGTCCATAGCAATGTTTACATACACCATGGTCAGTATTACATGTAAAGACTGAACGAATAGTTACAGCTTCAATACCTGCTTTAATAATTTCTGCAGCCTTCTCATCTGTAATCAATTCTTGAGCCTTAACAATTTCTTCTCCAGTTTCTGGATGAATGACTGATTTATGTGCATAACGTCCTTGTAAACGTTCTTCTAGGGACTCAATAACCGAATTACCATCGGCAATTTCACGAATTTCAACTCCACGGTCTGTTCCACAATCTTCCTCACGGATAATGACATCTTGAGCGACATCAACTAATCGACGTGTTAAATAACCTGAGTCAGCGGTCTTCAAGGCCGTATCGGTCATCCCTTTACGCGCTCCGTGAGTGGAGATAAACATTTCCATAACGTTTAAGCCTTCACGGAAGTTGGATGTAATTGGTAATTCGATGATTTTCCCAGAAGGAGCCGCCATATTCCCACGCATTCCGGCTAGCTGGGTAAAGTTAGAAATATTACCACGGGCACCAGAGTCAGACATCATAAAGATGGGGTTTAGACGTGGCAAGCTCTTTTGTAGATCCTTTTGAATCTGATCTTTGGCTTTTTCCCATGTACGAATAACATTTTCATAGCGCTCGTCTTCAGTTAGAAGTCCGCGTCGTCTCATTCGAGTAATCTCATCAACTTTAGCATGAGCTTTCTCTAAGATTTCTGCTTTACTATCTAAACTGAGAACATCCGCTACCCCTACGGTGATACCTGATTGCGTAGAATATTTATAACCCAAATCTTTCATCTTATCTAGCATAATTGATGTTTGAGTAATATGATAATGTTTAAAGACTTCAGCAATAATATTACCAAAATCTTTTTTCTTAAACGGTGACACAGGCTCCATCTGTTCAATAGCTTCTTTAACGTTTACACCTGGTTCCAAGAAGTACTTATCAGGTGTTTGTTGCGTTAGGTTCTCATTTGATGGCTCATTTAAATATGGGAATTCATCTGGCATGATTTCGTTAAAGAATAATTTACCAATAGTTGTAACCATTAAACGTTCTCTTTGCCAGTCAGTGAAAGTTTTATTAGTGAAAGACTTAGCAGGAATCGCTACACGGGTATGTAAATGCACATAGCCATTTTGATATGCAATCTCTGCTTCTGAAATGGAGCTTAGAATCATTCCTTCGCCCACACGTCCCGGTTCTTCAATTGTTAAATAATAATTACCAAGCACCATGTCCTGTGAAGGTGTTGCAACTGGCTTACCGTCCTTAGGACTTAGGATGTTTTGTGCACCTAACATTAACAGACGGGCTTCAGCTTGAGCTTCTTCAGATAACGGTACGTGAACTGCCATTTGGTCCCCATCAAAGTCAGCGTTATAAGCGTTACATACTAATGGGTGTAGACGAATTGCTTTCCCTTCAATTAAAACCGGTTCAAAAGCTTGAATACCTAATCGGTGAAGAGTAGGTGCTCGGTTAAGTAGTACGGGGTGTTCCTTAATAACATCTTCAATAACAGGCCAAATCGCATCATGTTGAACTTCAATCATACGTTTAGCATTTTTTACGTTGCTAGCTATTTCGCGTTCTACTAATTCTTTCATTACGAACGGTTTAAATAGTTCGATGGCCATTTCTTTTGGTATACCACATTGGTACATTTTTAAAGACGGTCCAACAACGATAACCGAACGACCAGAATAGTCCACACGTTTTCCTAAAAGATTTTGACGAAAACGTCCTTGTTTACCTTTAAGCATGTGAGAAAGAGATTTTAATGGACGATTACCAGGACCAGTAACAGCACGTCCACGACGACCATTATCAATCAAAGCATCTACTGCCTCTTGTAACATTCGTTTTTCGTTTTGCACAATAATATTTGGTGCACCTAAATCTAAAAGGCGTTTCAAACGATTGTTACGATTAATCACTCGACGGTAAAGATCATTTAAGTCAGAAGTTGCAAAGCGTCCTCCTTCCAACTGAACCATCGGTCTTAAATCAGGTGGTATAACTGGCAAAACATCCATAACCATCCATTCTGGTTTATTTCCTGATTCTTGGAAAGAATCCAAGATATCTAAACGACGAATCGCTCGTGTTCTTTTTTGTCCAGTCAACGTTTTAAGCTCTTCTCGTAAACCACTGATCTCAGCATCTACATCAACTGCATGTAGGAGTTCTTTAATCGCTTCTGCACCCATTTTGGCATAAAAACGGTTGCCGAACTCACGTTTTTTCTCACGATACTCTGTCTCAGTGAGTAATGATTTATATTCTAGACCCGTATCGCCTGGATCAATAACTATGTAAGAAGCAAAATAAATCACTTCTTCTAATAGTCTCGGGCTCATGTCAAGGATCAAGCCGATACGGCTTGGAATCCCTTTGAAATACCACACATGAGTAACTGGGGCTGCTAATTCTATATGCCCCATTCTTTCACGACGAACTTTAGCGCGAGTCACTTCCACGCCACAACGGTCACATACGCGACCTTTATAGCGAACACGTTTTAACTTCCCACAAGAACATTCCCAATCCTTGGTAGGACCAAAAATACGCTCGCAAAAGAGTCCATCTTTTTCGGGTTTTAAAGTTCGATAGTTGATGGTTTCTGGTTTTTTGACTTCCCCATAAGACCATGAACGAATTTTTTCTGGGGATGCGAGACCGATTTTCATGGAATCAAATTTATTAACATCTATCAAGGGGCCGACCTCCTTCTTGATTTAAGCTGGTGTTTCCACCAATTAATGGAGTGCCTTTTCTCCAATGGCTCCAAGGCATTTAGACATTACTAGTCCTCTTTAGTTGTATCTCCACTAGTAATTGAGGCTGAACTTTCATTAGTTTCACTTGTTTGAACGACGCTCTTTTCTTCAGCGGCTTTTTGATCTTCTTTATACTTCTCAAGCGCATTAAAGTTAATTACATCATCTTCATCGTCATCATCCAATAGTTCAATTTCTTTATCTTCAGCGTCCAAGACTTTCAAGTCCAATCCTAAAGCTTGTAGTTCTTTAACTAATACACGGAAGGATTCTGGTACACCAGGTTTGGGAATAGCTTCTCCTTTGACAATGGCTTCGTATGTCTTCACACGACCTACTACATCATCTGATTTATAAGTCAAGATTTCTTGTAAGGTATAAGCTGCACCATAGGCTTCTAAGGCCCAAACTTCCATCTCGCCAAAACGTTGTCCACCAAACTGTGCTTTACCTCCGAGCGGTTGTTGGGTTACTAATGAATATGGGCCCGTTGAGCGTGCATGCAGCTTGTCATCGACCATGTGTGCGAGTTTCAACATATACATGACACCGACTGAAACTTTTCGGTCAAATGGTTCTCCAGTACGACCGTCATATAGAGTTGTCTTAGCATCCGGTTCTAATCCGGCTTCTCTAACTGTTTCCCAAACCTCTTCTTCATTCGCCCCATCAAAGACAGGTGTAGCAAAATTAATGCCTAATTGACGTCCGGCCATTCCTAAATGTAATTCAAAGACCTGTCCAATATTCATCCTTGAAGGCACCCCTAATGGGTTTAACATAATATCAACTGGTGTCCCATCAGGCATAAATGGCATATCTTCTTCCGGCATGATTAAAGAGACAACCCCTTTATTTCCATGACGTCCAGCCATCTTATCACCGACTTGAATTTTACGTTTTTGAACAATATAAACACGAACCAATTTATTCACTCCTGGTGAAAGCTCGTCGCCATTTTCACGAGTGAATACCTTAACATCGTGCACAATTCCACCACCACCATGGGGAACTCTTAAGGAAGTGTCACGAACTTCACGTGCTTTTTCACCAAAAATAGCGTGTAAGAGGCGTTCTTCTGCTGTCAATTCAGTCACACCTTTTGGTGTGACTTTTCCGACTAGAATATCTCCATCGCGTACTTCCGCACCGACCATAATAATTCCATCTTTATCTAAATATTTGAGGGATTCCTCACTAACATTAGGGATTTCGCGCGTAATTTCTTCTGGTCCTAACTTAGTATCACGTGATTCTGATTCATATTCTTCAATATGAATAGAGGTATAGACATCGTCTTTAACTAGACGTTCAGACATGATGATGGCATCCTCGTAGTTATAACCATCCCAAGTCATAAAGGCTACCAATGGGTTTTGACCTAAGGCCATTTCACCGTTTTCCATCGAAGATCCATCTGCTAAAATTTCATTAGCATCAACTTGATCTCCAACAACAACAATTGGACGTTGGTTGTAACATGTTCCCGCATTGGAACGTGCAAATTTAGTTAAGCGGTATTCATCAACGGAACCATCTTCTAATTGCACACGAATACGTTCAGCATCCACATAGGTTACTCGACCTGGACGTCGGCAAATCAATGCCGCACCCGAGTCGTGAGCAGCTTTATACTCAATACCTGTTCCGATAATCGGTGCTTTGGGACGAATTAAAGGAACTGCTTGACGTTGCATGTTAGCTCCCATTAAAGCACGGTTGGAGTCATCGTTTTCTAAGAAAGGAATCGATGCCGTTGCTACTGCAACTACCTGTTTTGGTGAAACATCCATAAAATCGACTGTGTTAGTTTTGACCTCTAAGTTTTGGTCTTTATAACGAGCCATAACCGTGTCATTTTCAAAAGTACCATCTTCATTTAAACGAGAGTTAGCTTGAGCAATGATGTATAGATCTTCCTCATCTGCTGATAAATACGCAATTTCTTCTGTAACGGTCTTGTTAGCCTTATCCACTTTACGATAAGGCGTTTCAATGAAACCATAACGGTTTATTTTTGCATATGAAGATAAGGAGTTAATTAATCCAATGTTTGGACCTTCTGGTGTTTCAATTGGACACATACGACCGTAGTGAGAGTAGTGAACGTCACGCACTTCATAACCAGCGCGATCACGTGTTAACCCTCCCGGTCCTAAGGCAGAAAGACGACGCTTGTGAGTCAATTCACCCAATGGATTGGTTTGATCCATAAATTGTGATAATTGAGAAGAGCCAAAGAACTCTTTAATAGCCGCTACAACTGGACGAATATTAATTAACTGTTGCGGTGTCATTGTTGAGACATCTTGTAAGGACATTCTTTCACGGACTACTCTTTCCATACGCGATAAGCCAATACGGAATTGATTTTGCAGTAATTCACCGACTGAACGAATACGACGGTTGCCCAAATGATCAATATCATCTGTTGAGCCTACTTGTTCATTTAATAATAAATAGTAGTTCATTGACGCGATAATATCTGCTGGGGTTAAGTGATGCACTCCTTCAAGATTAGCGTTACCGACAATATTAATCACACGGTCCGAATCAAGAGGGGAGTATACTTTGACCACTTGCAAGTCAATCGGTTCACCAATCACACCATCTGGTGAAGGAGTATAAGTATAAACATTCAAACCATTATCTAAGTAAGGGATTAAACGTTCAATATCTCCTGCAGAAAGTTCAGTTCCTTCTGTGAAGAGTACTTCACCTGTTTCTGGGTCTGCCAAAGTTTCTGCGAGTGTCATTCCTAAAAGACGGTGCTTTAAGTGGAGTTTTTTATTAATCTTATAACGTCCAACTGGCGCTAAATCATAACGTCTTGGATCAAAGAAACGAGCCGTTAATAAGTTACGTGAAGAATCTGCTGTCTTCGGCTCACCAGGACGTAGGCGTTCATAAATATCTTTCAAGGCTTCTTCAGCACGGGATTCAGAAATGTTTTTATGGACATCTTTAGCTAAAGTGTCATTCAATAGGGTGGTTTCAGATAAGATTTCAACAATCTCGTCATCTTCACCAAAACCAAGTGCACGAATTAAGGCTGTAATTGGCAATTTACGTGTCCGGTCAATTCTGACATAGGCAATTCCTTTAGCATCCGTTTCAAATTCTAGCCAAGCTCCTCGGTTAGGAATAACGGTTGAAGCAAAAGTATGTCTTGATTTTTTGTCTACTTTATCATGGAAGTAGACACCTGGAGAACGTACTAATTGTGAAACAATAACACGTTCTGCCCCATTAATGATGAAGGTTCCCATATCCGTCATAATTGGGAAATCGCCAAAGAATACTTCTTGTTCTTTTACTTCACCAGATTCCTTATTAACTAAGCGCAAATTAACATAGATTGGTTTAGAGTAGTTGGCATCGTGGGAACGAGCTTCCTCTACTGTATATTTAGCCTCTTGAAATGAGTAATCATGGAAATAAAGTTCTAAATTTTCTGTATGATCGACGATTGGCGAGATATCTTGGAACATGGTCTTTAATCCTTCTTCTAAAAACCATTGATAGGAATCGGTTTGGATTTCAATCAAGTTTGGTAATTCCAAAACCTCATCAATTCGTGCATAACTACGACGTTCTGCTTTTTTACCATATTTCACGATATGATGCTGACTCAAACAATTCACCCCTCTTTAATATTACGTAGCGAATGGTGATTCTTCTGGGCTTGCTTTAACTATCGACCGGCAGATTACAATATGTTTACAAATATTATAATTTGATAACAAAATGCTTTTTGTCCTTTTTAAGGGCAAAAAAAAGACAAAAGAATTGATTTTAATCGCCTAAGCTTCCTCAATCTTTTGTTTACTCTGCCAAAATCGCCGACCGGACAATATTTCGGTGCCATTTTGAATTCAATGTTCACGCTATGCGTTATTCAATATTACACTTATTTTTTATCAAAGTCAAGACTTTCTTTCTCAGACTTTAAAAGCAAAAGACCACTCGAATTAAATTAGCAAGTGGTCTTATAAATATAAAATCTTAAATTTCTTTTTCTAATAAAACTTTCGCATTATTGGTGTTGGTTAAGCCGACAAAGAGGTCGCTTTCTTCAATAATAAAGTCTGGATTGACATTAATATCAAATCCTTCTTCAATACGAGACTTAATCGCAATCAAATTAATATCATAACGGCTTCTAAAATTTATTTCTTCAATCGTCTTCCCTATCCAATTCTTACGAGCGGTAAATTCAACAATGTGGCTCTGAGCGTCTAATTGAATTAAATCGAGTACCGAATCATTGGTCAGTTCATTACCAATCCGAATCCCCATATCTGTTTCGGGTAAAATAACGCGATCAACGCCTAATTTCAAAAGCACTTCTTTATACTCTTCTTTGCGCGTTTTTGCGATAATGGTCGGTACTTCTAACTTTTGTAAAGATAATAAGGTAGTAATCGTATTATCAAACTTTGAAGAGGAGGCAATAATTGCCATTTGTGCTTCACCAACTCCGGCTTCTTTTAATACTTCATACTTGGTAAAGTCACCTTGTACAGCTACTTCCACCTTACTAGCAATAGCTTCAACTAGCTCCATATCGCGATCAATCACGATTACTTGCTTGTGGTTTTCCGCTAAAGTTTTGGCTAAGGATGTTCCGAATAATCCGAGACCTAAAACTGCTGTGATTTCTTTTTTCATGAAAGTTTCTCCCTTTCTATCCTATCATCAAGTTACCATGCGGGTATTTAATCTTTGATGGCTTTCTTCCCATACTCGCTGACCAAAAAATAGTTAACAACCCGATTCGACCAATAAACATCATAAAAATTAAAACGGTTTTACCAATACCAGTTAAATTAGGGGTTAAACCCATACTTAAACCAACTGTTGAAAAGCAAGAGACAACTTCTACTACTACATATTCGATGCCGAATCCTGGAGGAATTGTTTCTGTTATTAACAAGATCATGGTGACAAAGGTAATTAGGCTTAAGCCTGAAATTAAAATAAAGATGGCCTTCAAAATAGCTCCTTCAGGGATGGTACGCTTAAAGATAACCGATCCTCTACGACGAATAGCTGAAGAAGAAAAAATTAAAAGACTTGCTAAAGTAGTGGTCTTAACCCCACCCCCGGTGGATCCCGAAGAAGCGCCTAGAAACATTAAGACAATGGTTAAGAAAATGCCGGCAGATGATAAAGCGGTATAGTCCACATTCGAAAAGCCAGCGGTTCGTGGTGTCACCGCTAGAAAAAGATAGTTTACAAGTCTAATAAAGAAGGGTTGGTCCTTAAACAAAGGACTAGGTTGTTCAGTTAGAGCGAATAATACTGTTCCTAAAAGGAGTAAAATAGCCGTTGTAGTCAAAACTATTTTAGTATGCCACAATAATTTACGATTGCGATAAAAGGTTAGCAAATCTCGCCAAACAATGAAACCTAATCCACCAATGATAATCAAACCCATACAAGTTAGGAGAACTAAAGGATTGTCTTGGAAACCAATCATAGAATCTCCCAACAAATCAAAACCGGCATTACAAAAGGCGGACACACTATGAAAGATGGCATAATAAGTTCCTTTTAACCAGCCAAAGCGTGGAATAAAGTCAATTCCTAATAAAGCCGCCCCAATAATCTGTACAATCAAAGAGAATTGGATGATATAGCTCAAAAGATTTCTAACTTCAGAAATATCGGAGATATTTAAAGATTCAAGTAAAACTTTATGCAGTCTTAGATTTATTTGCTTGCCCATATAGATAAAAACGGTAACCCATAAGGTCATAAATCCAAGTCCACCAATTTCAATTAAAACTAGAATAATCGTTCGTCCAAAATAATTCCAATGGTCTGTAGTGTTAACTGTTACATTTCCCGTTACACAAACAGCTGAAACAGCTGTAAACCAAGCATCAATTAGCTTCGTCCATTCACCTGATCGACTAGCTAAAGGAGTGGCTAATAGTATTCCTCCAATAAAGGAAATCACGACAAACGTCAGCACAATATAAATAGGAGCTGAAATCTGAGTAACATAATTTTTAACTTTATCGAACAAATAAACGCTTCCCCTCTAATCAATAATGACTTTTTAAAACCAATGTGTTTAATCTTGAAACTACTTGATGGATTGTAAAATCCAATAGCCTTTAGAGCGATCGATTTCACTGACATTACCAAATGTTTCTTCCATAAACTTTTTCATACTGGGTGCCCCTTGTTTTTTCTGGATAACCAGCCATAACTGTCCTTCCTCTTTTAGTGCTTGATAGGCTTGGGTCACAAATTGCTGAACAATAGTCTTACCAGCTCGAATAGGTGGATTAGTTAAAACATAATCATAAATTGGCTCGAAATTATGAGTGACAACATCTGCTTGTATAAAATCCAGATTTGTCACTCGATTCAACCGCATGTTTTCCTTAGCTAATGCCAAGGCTCGCTGATTAACTTCCAAACCCAACACTTGAAGTGACTGCGATTGATCAGCAATAGCAACCGAAATTGGCCCATAACCTGAGCCTAACTCCAATAGTTGGCCGGAATTTATACTTTGATTAAGCTTTAAAAAATTTTCTATCAAGAGGCGCGAACCAAAGTCCACTCTACCTTTGGAAAAAACTCCCGCATCGGTAGAAAACTGATAACTTTGGTGAAAAAGCTGTGCTTCAATATAACGTTCATCATGACTGCTTTGTGGTTGCTGACTATAATAATGATCGGACATAAATACACCCCTTGCTTGAATCGATCTCATATATCTTAACATTATTGCTAAAAAAGTGATATAATTTAATTATTATCATGCTTAAGTAATTAAATATTTTCTATAAGAGTTAAACCATTACTAAGCTTTTTAGAAAGGAAGTTTACAGTGAAATTATTAAATAAAAAATTGTTCCTACTAATGTCAGTCTGTTTCTTACTAACTGCTTGCCAACTAAATGATTCTAAAATAGACAAACAAGAAAATCCAATCACAAATCAAAAAAGCGACTACATTGGAGAAGATGGTCAAGTTTCTTTTAAGGAAGACCTTATTCTTTTAAACTTAGATAAAGAAACGAAAGAAAAAGTCTATAAAGAGCTAGACAAGATTGAAAAATATGCCGGTGAAGTAAGTATCGCCCCTTTAAAGATGTCTAACCTTTCTAAAATAGAAGGTCAAACTGCTTATGAAGCAGTTATCGAAGATTCTAAAAATGAAGCCAAACTAATCTATGTAGGTTTTGATTCTTGTCCATATTGTCGTGTTTTTCTACCTAAGTTAAATCAATTAGCTAAAGAAATGAACCTAAATTATCATTATTATAATACCGATGAGCGAATGGAGGATGATAATTTCCGTGATGTTGTCGATAATTTCTTTGAAATTTCCACGGTTCCCCAACTGCTCATTGTTAAAGATGGTAAAGTAGACAGTAAATTGGAAAACTCCAATTCAATGGCTGACTTAGAAAAATTCCTTCTAAAGCTTAATTAATTAAGCTATTTAAAAATCGCCCTCATCTAAATTGAGGGCGATTTTTTAACCAATCTCTAATTTTCCATCGTTGTTTCTTCTGAGTCTTCTAAATAACTTTCCATCTCTTCACTTGATTCTTCTTCTATTTCAAGAGGAGTCATGGTCACTTCTTTTTCAGTATCAGATATTACTTCTTCTGAGAATGTAAACTCACCAGGAAAAGCCTCTTCTACAGCCATTTGAATCTCATCAATAAACTCACCGGTTAATTCATCAGCTTTAACGATATATTGATATTCTTCGCGATCTGCCTCATATTGAACTTCAAAGGTTGCTTCATCGTAAGTTAGCTCTTGGGTTTCGGTGCCTGGTCGAATACCTAAGATGATATCGAATTTATCGTCCACTTTGATCATTTCTCCAGCAACAAAAAGATCCGGATAAATCAGTAGTTGCTTCTCTAAGTATTCCTCCGCTGCTTCTTCTGTTTCAAATTCACTCGAAATATAGAATAAAATGTAGCGTCCTTTTTCTTCAACCTCTTCTGCATAGGTCACTCGAACCAAAATAAAGTCTTCATCAATGATTTCTTTTTCAGCAATAAAGCGGTCTTTTGTCGCTTCATCTTCTTCAATCAATTGAATAAAATCATCCGCTTCTGACTCTTCTTTGAAGACATTAGCATTAAAAGTAATGAATTCTCCCTCAAATAAGTCAATCTCTTCTTCTACTTCCGTCTCTTCTTCCATTTCAATACTTGTTTCTGGTATCTTAATCACTTCAATATCTTCTGGTCGATTGGAAGGCTGTGGGCGACTTGGAATATAAGGTTGAGTTGGTCTAGGGTTTGGATTAGGTTGGGGCTGGCTAGCAACCGTTGTTACAGTCGTTTCTGTAGTTTGAACAGTTGTTTCTTTTGGGCTTTCAACTGTAGTGTTAGCAACAGTTGTTTCTTTCTCTTCAGACTCACCGCTACCATTGTTAGGCTTAGTTGTAGTTTCATTTTGAGGTTTACTAGGTGCAATCGTAGACTCCTGTGGTGCAGGCTGATTTCCTTCGTTTGCGGGTGGGGTTTGCTCAGTGTCCGGCTTATTTTCAGTGTCATCCTGAGCAAAAATTGTCCCCACGCATCCAAACGTTAAAACGGTAACTACTAAAAGATTAATAAGTTTATTCTTCATTCTATTTTCTTCCTTTCTTATTTAGCGACGAAAACCTAAAACTATTAAGATAATTCCTAAGAGTACTAAAACTGCTACTGCTCCTATGGTCACGATAGAAACGTTATCTTCAGAGATTCCTAAATTAATTAATTTTTCCTTTAAGTTAATCTGTGTCAGATACGCATTAATTTTGGAGTTGAATTGAGAGAATAAATTCCCTGCCACCGCTGAGCCATTATCATTACTTTCTACATTCGCTTGACGTTCAGATAGAGGTAGTTG
Organism: Facklamia sp. P13055; assembly: GCF_050409445.1. NCBI lineage: Bacteria > Bacillati > Bacillota > Bacilli > Lactobacillales > Aerococcaceae > Facklamia > Facklamia sp. P13055. Next base: position 2,305 of record NZ_JBNUPL010000026.1, on the reverse strand, counting down.
GCGAAGTGTCACTAACGTTTTGCCATTTTCTTCTACACTTTCAAAGCTGAATTCACCAGGAAAACGCTCTTCTATCGCTTGACGATAGGGGTCATCACCATTCGATTCTAGTTCATACTGATAAGGTTCTCTTTGATCATAGTACTCAATTTCTTGCTTATCTGTATCGATACCAAAGCCATCTGCATTGGCATTAACTTTCAAAGCAAAAGCCAGATCATATCCATCACCTTGTGATGTCAGTTCACCTTTTTCAAACAAATCGGGATAATATAATAAATGTTTATCCAAGACTTCTTGGGCTTGATTTTGATCGGCAATATTGACTGGAAAATATAAAACAATCAGTTGACCATCTTCTTTAGCACTGTCACGATAATTTGCTGAAAGTAAAAAGCGACTCTCTTCAGAAACATCCTCTAAAATCATCTGATCGTTCAAACTTGCATCATTCTTTACATAATTGGCAAAGTTATCTAGTGATTCTTGATTTTCAAACTCATTCAGGGGATAAACAACAATATCCGTTTCAAACAAACCTTGTTCCATTGCTTTATTAGATGCTCTTTCCTCATTCTCACCAACGGATGATTCGTCATCAGAGTTTGTAGATTTCTCTACTTTCTTTAAGTCTGACGGAAGGGCAGGTCGTGGAATGAAAGGATCAGAAGTTGCTTCTACCATCAAGTTAGAACAAGTATAAAGACTGAACAGGAACCCTATTAACAAACAATAAAAAAAACTCTTTTTCTTTTGCATAAACCGAACTCCTCTAAATTTGTTAACTACATTATAACAGTCTTATACCTTTTTTAATAATAGAAACTTTGAATTTTTTAAAAAAGAGACCTTAACAAAGTCCCAAACAATCAGTCCCAATGATCCGAATGCAGGGTAGTTTCATAAAGGAGGTCATAAGCAAGTTTTTGCCTATACTATTCAAACAGCTTGCGATCGCAAGGGGATGGGTATTAGCTTATAGTGTCTACTCTAGAAATACCCACTATACGCAAGTATTTCGATTACTATTTAAAAAGATTACTCTTTTTAATCCCACTCATCTCATTGCAGAGGCGAGCTATAAAACGCCCACCATCGTTCAATTTCTTTTAAACCAATCCACCATACCAGTGTTTCCTTATACACGACCAAGACGTAAACCCGAGCATAGAGAGTGTGTGTCTATGATGAATACTATGACTGTTATTTAGATGAAAAATGGGGTCTATCATTCTACGACCACTAATCAAAAAGGCTATCGAGAGTACAAAGCCTCTCGTCAAGATCAGGAGAACAATCAAAATAAATGTGTGATTAGCCGACATGTGTGGCAAAAAGCCCTTGAAAGGTGTGAGGATATCAGGTATTCAGAGGGTATGCGTGCTCTTTATAAAGAATCCAAAGAGTCCGCTGACAGAATATTCGGCACTGCTAAAGAACATCATGGCTTTCGATAGACGCATTTTATTGGAAAAAGCTTGATGGAATTTAAAGCAGGGCTCACTTTTACTTGTTTAAACATGAAGAAATTGGCAAATATACTAGAGATGAAGAGCTAGAAAGGCTTCGGTTTTTTATTTTACAGGAAACTTTTAAGACAAATAAAGACAAACCCTTCCTTGAGAGTTACTCAAATAGGGTTTGTCTTCAATCTGAGAGCAAAATTATCTTGCTCTTTTAAATAGCTGCTATTAAATTAACTATGCTTCTTCACGTTTCTTAGCAACTAAGCCTAATCCTGCTAATACAGATAATGCTGCTGCACCATAAATTGCGAAGGTTGAACCTTCACCAGTTTGTGGTAATTCAGATTTTTCTTTTTTATTTTCTACTGGCTTTGGATTTTTTGGTTTTTCATCTGCAGGTTTTTCATCTGCAGGTTTTTCAGTTACCATAAATGTCATAGTTTCTTCATCATATGACCATACTAACTCACCTAAACCAAAGCGAGCAACATAGTCATGGAAGTATTTTTCAGCTTCTTTCATAGATGCAGCTTCATATTCAGATGTAATGTTAGTATCAGATGTTTTTAGAACTAATTTAAATGTATATAATTTAGGTGCTTTTTCATCTGTTGCCATGAATGTCATTGTATCAAAATCATATGACCATTCTAAGTCTTTTAATCCTTGACCTGCTACATAGTCGTGGAAGTATTGGTCAGCTGCTTGCATACTTTCTGCTTTATATTCTGATGTAATATTAGTATCAGCTGTTTTTACTATTAATTTGTAAGTATATAATTCTGGTGCTTTTTCATCTGTTGCCATGAATGTCATTGTATCAAAATCATATGACCATT
>NZ_JBNUPL010000025.1:0-19348 GCF_050409445.1 Facklamia sp. P13055 | reverse complement strand
GTGTCGTTACAGTAACTGTCACATCCACAATTTCTGTTGAACCGTCTGGATAAGTCACTTTCACAAGTCCTGTGTAGTTACCAGGGGTGGTCGTATCAATCGTACCAACAGGGGTGACGTCTTCAAAGCTTGGAACTCCTAGGTTGTCTGGGTCTACTACATAACCAGGGACCGTGACATTATCGGTTAAGTCGATCGGATCGCCTGCTTCTACGATCTCTGGCGTTACCACTGGGGTATAATCATCCGCTTGTGGCGTTTCAGGTGTTGTGATTGTTACCGGTACCTGGATGATTTCCGTTGATCCATCTGGATAAGTAACTTCCACTAGACCTGTATACTTACCTGGCTCATTTAGATCGATCGTACCCTCTGGTGTCACATCCTTAAAGCTTGGTACGCCTGGATGGGCTGGGTCTACGACATAGTCTGGAACCGTGACATTATCTACAAGATGGACATTGCCATTTTGCTCTATCACTTCTGGTGTAACCGTTGGATCATAACTATCCTTATCGGGTACTTCTGGCGCAGTCACTGTAACCGGTACGGTAACTATTTCTTTAGAACCATCAGGATAAGTGACTTCCACTAGACCTGTATACTTACCTGGTGTGCTTGGATCAATTTGTCCAGCTGGTGTCACATCCTTAAAGCTTGGTACACCTGGATGATCTGGATCCTCTACATAATCTGGAACTATTACGTTGTCGGTTAAATCAACGATGCCATCTACTTCTACGATCTCTGGCTTAACCGTTGGATCGTAATCTTCTTTTTGAGGGATCTCTGGCGCAGTCACCGTCACCGGTACCTGGATGATTTCCATTGATCCATCTGGATAAGTCACTTTAACAAGTCCAATATAGCCGCCAGGTGTTGTATTATCGATGGTTCCAGCTGGAGTCACATCTTCAAAAATTATATCTCCAGGATATTTTGGATTCACTACATAATCTGGAATGCTAACATTATCTAATAAATCGGGTGTTCCTCCTATCCCAATAATTTCAGGAGTTACTTGAGGAACGAAAACATCTGCTTGTGAAGCTTCCGGAGTTTTTACGGTAACAGGTACATCAACAATTTCGGATGTTCCGTCTGGATAAGTTACTCTAACTTTACCTGTATATTCTCCAGGAGTTGTATTATCAATCACTCCATCTGGCGTCACATCCTCAAAAGTAGGGACACCTGGATATTTTGAATCTTGAATATATGAAGGAACAGTCACATTATCTATTAAATTAGGAGTTTGTCCAATTTCAATTACTTCTGGTACCACCATTGGATCATATACATCGGATTTTTTATCGATTACAGTCACTGGCACATCAACAATTTCAAATGTATTATCTGGATAAGTCACTTTAACTTTACCCGTATATTCTCCAGGAGTTGTATTATCAATCACTCCATCTGGCGTCACATCCTCAAAAAGAGGGACACCGCTATGCTTTGGATCCTGCACATAGTTTGGAACAGTTACGTTATCTGCTAAATCAATCGTATCTCCTACTTTAATTATCTCCGGAGTTACATTCGGTTCATAAATTGAATCATGAGGAACGTCTACAGCGGTTACCACTACAGGTACTTGAATAGTTTCAGAACTTCCGTCTTGGTAGGTTACTTTGACCGTACCCGTATATTCCCCAGGTTTTGTATTATCTATCGAACCTAAAGGAGTAATATCCTCAAATGTTGGTTTTCCATCATAGTTAGGAACAGTCACATTATCGATTAAGTTAACTGTTTCTCCCACTTTGATATTCTCAACAGTTGCAACGGGAGCAAATGTATCTGCTTCATTTTTTAACCTCGCATAAAAATTATCAATCGCTATTATATTTCCCGTATTTACTGTTTCTAATTGAGCAATATACATTGTTTCTCGTGGCAAATTAGCAGGTACATCAAATGCTTGATCTGGGAAAACTCCATTTGCTGCAACAGTAAAAGGGGTTCCTTCAAGAACTAATTTTGGAGATTTCGTAGGATCTTCAGGAACTTCATACCAACGAACGATATACTCAACATCAGGCACAGCTCCAGTAACAACAGCATTCGCTTTATTGCCGGGTGCTGCATAATTATCGGTTGAATCATAATTAGTAATGTCTATTGTTGGAATAGTATTTCTTAGTACAAATTGGAAACCAGCTCCTTTGAATTCATCCCTTCCAGAAGAATTCGTTTGAGAATATAACAAGGCTGTTGTCGGCTTGCTTGAAGTCGAGAAGTCCCTAAATTCAGAATCATATCTTGAAACGAGGATAAAGTCAGATGCATCAAGACCCCCTGTGTCGTATTTAAGGTTTTTCCCATTATAGAATTGTCCATCTAAAGTGGAGTTAGAAAAAACAGAAACTTCTTTACCAAACTGATTTCCTTGCGAATCAGCTACCGACATATTCATGATCACTTGATGCCATAGAGACGCATTTTTTCTTTGCTTGATTCCTAACATCTCTCTTACATTAGCTATATCGAACTTAAAATCACCAAATTGATTGGTCTTTGTCTTATAGGTAACCTTATTATTAGGATTCAAAACATCTTGGATAGTTAGATAAACCGTCATATCCTCAGCAAATTTATCACCTGTTTTTTCTTCATAGGCTGGATATTGTGAGGTGATTCCTGGTGCATAATCTGCCTCCCAATAAACATTTCCTACAATTGTCTTATCATTAGCGTAATTTGCATGATTGATATCCCCTACTAATTTATCAATTTCGACTACTTTTTCTTTATTATGCTGAGTCAATTGATCTTTAGGTTGTAAAACGACAGCAACATCTTGAATCTGCATCGTTGCCACATCTTGAAGAATTGGTGTCCATATACCATTAATTCCCTGACTATAACCTCCCCATTGTCCAGGGTTACCATTACTTGTTTGAACATTATCATACTTATTATTGACTAACCAATCTTGATCTGCCCAAATTCGATATTTAAAAGCTGAATATAATACAGTTTCTAACTGCTTACCAAGAAATTCGTGGTCCGTTGTTGTTCCATCAGGATTGACCACTTTAAATATCCCTGGATTCACTGCAAAATAACCATTATCATTGGATTTAAATGTATAAATAGGTGACAAAGTACCATCTCTATCCATCCATTGCATATATAAAGGTACGTTCCCAACTAGATAGTCTTGATTATTAATCAAATGTTTGTCATTAACCTGATGGTTATCTTGGGATTTAATGAGTTCTTTATCCCCATCATATATCCCTGTATTTCCTGCATTATCTACGTAAGTTCTACCATTTAAATGGTGTTTTAGATATTTGAGATTAAATTCTCCATCTAACATTTTGTTTTCAATACTGATCACATTCTGATCAGCAGGTAAAAGATTCGCTAAAGTAGCAAAAGATTCCGGAGCAGATAAAGCTTTATCTTGAGGTGCATTAATTGATGTCGCCTCTGAATTAGAGGTTCTACTTTCATTCGCTAATGTTTCATTTTCTATACTAGTTGTTATTTCTTCTAAACTAGTTTTATTCGCTTCTAAGTTTGTAGCTTTTTCTTCTTTTATAGACGCTACTATAGACTTAGCCTTATTTGCTGAGATTTCCGCTTCTTTTGCTGAGATTTTCGCTTCTTTTGCTAATGCTAAAGCTTTTGTAGTTCCAGCAATATTTGCTGCCTCGATGGCTATCCCTGCTTCTGCCTTAGCATTATTTAAAGCTGAAATAGCTTCTTTCGCTGCGGTTTCTGCTTCTATAACACTCGTCGCTTCAGAAGCTTTTTCGGCAGCATTAGAAGCTTCTTTTGCAGCCAAAGCAGCTTCTAATGCTGCATTTTTAGCGGTATTTTCCGCTTCTAATTCATCATTTGAAAGTTCATTTAATGTGGTATCATCACCTGTGACTGTTGCTTCCTCTGAGGTCATAACTTCTTCAGTGGTAACTAGTTCTTCATTAGTTATCTTATCTTCTGAACTATTTGTTAATTCAGAAGTGACTACTTCGTTTAAATCGTTTTGTTCGTTTAATGAATTATCTGCTGTTTCTTCTGTCGTCGCGCTTGTTGAGGTTTCTTCTGTAATATTTTGTGCATAAACACTATCTTGACCTACACCTGCAAATATGAAAAAAGATGCGATTAAAACAGAACAAGATCCAAATGCAAACTTTCTTATTGCATATTTGTTATCTTTATTAGAAAACTTCCTCTGTTTCAAAAATTTATTATTCTTACCGACCACAATATCACTCCTAAAAAAAATTTAATATTGCGACATCTTTTCTAAAGTATAGCGACAATACTATAAGAACATATTATAATATTCGCTTGATTTAGTCAAACAAATGCTATATAATTATTATTTTATTTATAAATAGGTTGTATTATATATCAATTTAAAGTAAAAAAATTATGGCTACCTCATTCCTTTATATTTATGTAATAAGTTGGGAGTTTTACACATCTTTTCTATACTAAGTTTTTTAAAAGGGTTGCCTTACAATAAAGTTCATATCCAAGTATTATTTTTCTGAACTTCTATGTTTATCCTATATGTAATCTGATCCTAAGCAGATCGATCTTCAATTCAACTTTATAACAATAATAGTATTATCTATATTTTTTAAACGTGGTTGAGAATCACAGTAATGCGTTTAATATCTTTCATTTTTATAATTATTACTTGTTAATAATAAAACTTAAAACGCCTCCTCTAGCGATGCCAATAAGCATCGCTAGAGGAGGCGTTTAACTTTAATTTATAAATTCTTTAAGTTTTTAGCGTTTCTTATTTAAATTCTGTAATTTTTTCAGCGGCTAAGCGTACGGATGGATAACCAGAATCTTTAGCCTTTCCAATTGATAGGATCATTACCGGTACATAGCGTTCTTTGTCGAGACCGAAAGCTTCAGCCAATAAGTCCTCTTCAAAACCACCGATTGCATTGGTATCATAACCATGAGAACGAGCCACTAACATTAATTGCATGGCTGCCAAACTTGAATCAATTTTTACAACATCATTCATTTTTTGTTTAGAAAAGCTTTTATAATAAGGAATAATGACAGATAATTGTTGATCTCTCGTTTCAGCAGGCATTTTACCTTCCTCGACTGCTTGATTGTAGATTTCTTCACCGAGTTCATAACACTGCATATCGCCAAATATTAATATCATAGCAGATGAAGTGTCATTTTGCAGCGTATTAAAACGAATAAGTGGTTTTAATTTGGCTTTTTGCTCTTGGCTTTCAACCACCACAAACCTCCATGGTTGCATATTGACGGATGAAGGAGCTGTGGTAGCTTCTTGAATCATTTCAAGCATTTCTTCCTGACTTATTTTATACTTCTCATCATAAGCACGAATTGACTTTCTTCCATAAGTAATTTCTGAAAAATTATTAGTGACTAAGTGGTTGGACATATTATTCTCCTTTTCTATTGTATTAATTTGGTTAATAATTCGATCAATCGCTGTGTTTCATCTTTAGATAGGGGTAAAATCCTCTGTTGCTCAGATTGACAATGACTCTGCTGGCAACGATTCAAATCATTTAACGCCTTATCGGTAATTGTTACGAGCACTTCACGATTATTTTCTTTATTTCTTTTGCGGATCACATATTTTTTTCCTTCAAGAATTCTTAAATGTCTTGTAACAGCTGCACGATCTATCTTTAATTCCTTTTGTAGGCGAGTTTGGCAACAAGGACCATGCTCTTTTAAAAACATCATTAATTCAAAGCGCGTTATACTAAATGATGTTTCTTTTTCAAATTTACTAATTAACTCCTGGTTAACTAGTTTTAATTGATAAAATAATCTACTTACTTCTCTTAGACTCACCAAACCCTCCCTCTTTCATTTCATAAATCAACAGTTGACTCGTCAATTATAAAGTGTTTTGTTTGTTTTTTAAAATAAAATGCTCCTTTATTAACCAAAAAAACGCTCTCTAAATTCTTAGAGAGCGCTTTAATCTATTCTGTCAATCTTATTTGAAATCTTTTAAATTATAGAAAACTTTTTTGCCATTATATTGTGCTAATTCACTTAATTCATCTTCAATCCGCAATAATTGATTATATTTGGCAATACGGTCTGTACGTGATAAAGACCCTGTCTTAATTTGACCCGCATTGGTTGCTACTGCAATATCCGCAATAGTGGAGTCTTCCGTTTCACCTGAACGGTGAGAAATGACTGCTGTGTACCCTGCACGCTTAGCCATTTCAATCGCATCAAATGTCTCAGTTAGTGTCCCAATTTGATTCACTTTGATTAAAATGGAATTCCCCACACTTTCTTCAATACCACGTGAAAGAATTTCAGTGTTGGTCACAAATAGATCATCTCCAACTAATTGGACTTTGTCACCTAAACGTTCAGTTAGTAACTTCCAACCCTCCCAGTCATTTTCATCCATACCATCTTCAATGGAAATGATTGGATATTTATTCACTAACTCTTCAAGGTAGTCAACTTGTTCTTGGGCTGAGCGTTTTTTACCGCCTTCTCCTTCAAATTTGGCATAATCATAAACACCCTCTACGTAAAATTCTGAAGCGGCACAGTCAAAGCCTAAGAAGATATCTTGACCGGGTTTGTAGCCAGCTTTCTCAATCGCTTTAAGAATGGTCTCTACACCGTCTTCCGTTCCTTCAAAGCGAGGCGCAAAACCACCCTCGTCACCTACTGATGTTTCTAACCCACGTTCCTTGAGAATTGATTTTAGCGCATGGAAAACTTCAGCGCCCCAACGTAACGCTTCTTTAAAGTTTTCAGCCCCAACAGGTAAAATCATAAACTCTTGGAAAGCAATCGGAGCATCCGAGTGTGAGCCACCATTAACAATATTCATCATTGGTACTGGTAACTCTTTGGTATTGAATCCACCTAAGTATTGGTATAAAGGTATTTCTAAATAATCAGCAGCTGCACGTGCCACAGCAATAGATACGCCTAAGATAGCGTTTGCTCCGAGTTTTCCTTTATTCGGTGTGCCATCCATTTCAATCATCATTTGATCAATAGCTTGTTGTTGCAATACATCAAACCCTAATAAGGCTTCGGCTAAAAAGTGGTTAACGTTATCAACGGCTTGGCTAACTCCTTTGCCACCATAGCGTGTTGCATCTCCATCACGTAATTCTACTGCTTCATGTTCTCCAGTAGATGCTCCTGAAGGGACCATTCCGCGTCCAAAGGCACCACTTTCGGTATAAACTTCTACTTCAATTGTTGGGTTTCCTCTTGAGTCAAGAACTTCACGTGCGTAAACATCTGTAATATAAGGCATTTTATTCGCTCCTTTTGTTGGATTGAAACGGTTAAACGTCTCAATCTTATTCTATTGTTTTAGTAAATTAAATTCAATGAATTGCCATTAATGCTTAATTAAACTTTGGCTAGTCATCTCACTTGGTTGGTCAATTTTTAAAAGGTCAAGCATAGTAGGTGCTAAATCAGATAGTATGCCACCTTCTCTTAACGAGATTCCTTCTTTCGTAACAATCACTGGTACAGGATTGGTAGTATGAGCAGTCATAGGTTTACCTTCTAACGTAATGACTTCATCTGAATTGCCGTGATCGGCTGTAATGATTGCAACACCTTCTTTTTCTAAAATCAAATCGACAATTTGACCGAGGCACTCATCGACCGCTTCAATAGCTTTGACGGTTGGCTCTAACATACCTGAATGACCAACCATATCCGGATTAGCAAAATTAAGAATGATTGCATCAATCGTATCTTCATTAATTTTATCTATCAATGCGTCCTTGACTTCGTAAGCGGACATTTCAGGTTTTAAGTCATAAGTAGCTACTTTAGGAGAAGGAATTAAAATACGTTCTTCTCCCGGAAACGTTTCATGACGGCCACCTGACATAAAGAAAGTGACATGAGGAAACTTCTCAGTTTCTGCAATACGTAACTGCGTTTTGCCTGCTTTCGCTATCGCTTCGCCAATCGTATTCACTAAATCAACTTTCTTGAAAGCGATTTCGGCTAGAACATCTTTTGAATATTTAGTAAATGTTACAAATTGTAAGTTTTCTGGTCGATTCGATGTGTCAAAGCCGTCAAAAGCCGGATTACTTAAAGCTGTTGATAGTTGAATCGCACGATCAGGTCGGAAATTATAATAAATAAGGCTATCGCCTTCTTTAATGTGTCCTTCTGGATCCACCACAAAAGGTTGAACAAATTCATCATATACTTCTTGATCATAAGAAGCCTGAACTCCTGCTTCAGCAGAGGCATATTGAGGTCCTTGGCCACTAACTAAGGCATCATAGGCTAATTTAACGCGGTCCCAACGCTTATCACGGTCCATTGCATAGTAGCGTCCAGAGACTGTTGCAATTTCACCAATTCCTTTTTCTTTAATAAAACTATCTGTATCTCTTATAAAATCTATTCCGGATTGAGGTCCAACATCACGTCCATCTAGAAAAGCGTGAATATACACTTTGTTTAAATCCATTTCTTTAGCTAACTCAATTAAACCGAAGAGATGATTAATATGTGAATGAACCCCACCGTCAGAAAGTAAGCCCATTAAATGCAATGCTCCATTATTTTGCTTAGCGTGCTCGATGGCCTTGGTGAGTTCAGGAATCTTTTTTATACTACCCTCTTGAATGGACTTATTTATTCGCGTCAAGGATTGATAGACAATTCTTCCAGCCCCAATATTCATATGTCCTACTTCAGAATTCCCCATTTGACCTTCTGGTAAACCAACATTTTCCCCTTCTGCTCTGAGTTGTTGATGGGGAAATTGCTGCCAATAACGATCAAAGTTGGGTTTATGCGCCGCCTTAACGGCATTCCCATAAGTCTCCTCGCGAATACCAAAGCCATCTAAAATAATTAAAGCAATAGGTGCTTTTCCCATTATTTAACCGCCTCCAATAAAGCTAAGAATGATTCAGGTTGTAGGCTCGCTCCGCCTACTAATGCTCCGTCTACATCTGGACAAGCTAGGTACTCTGCAATATTATCAGGTTTAACTGACCCGCCATATTGAATACGTACTTGATCAGCTACCTCTTGGTTAAAGTTTTCTGCTACTACTTGACGAATCGCATGACACATCTTTTGGGCATCATCTTTTGTTGCTGATTTACCCGTCCCAATTGCCCAAATTGGTTCATACGCAATTACCAATGATTGTACTTGACCTTCCGTTAAATCTTTTAAAGCTGCCGTTATTTGTTGGCCTACAAATTCCTCAGCATTTCCTGCTTCGTAGGTTTCGAGCGTTTCTCCGCAACAAATAATCGGCTTCATTCCATTACGAAAGATAGCATGAGCTTTTTGATTAATTTCTTCATTGCTTTCATGAAAATATTGACGACGCTCAGAATGTCCAATGATCACATAATCTACACCTAAAGCCGCTAGCGTTTTGGGACTGATTTCGCCCGTAAAAGCGCCTTCATCTTCCCAAAAACAATTTTGCGCAGCTACTTGTAAATCAGTTCCCTGTACAGCTTCGGTCATAGCTTCTAAGAAAACAGCAGGTGCTCCGATCACTGCATCCACTAAATCATTTGAAGGGATATCTAATTTGACATTTTCAATAAAACCACGTGATTCTTTAGCTGTTTTATTCATTTTCCAGTTTCCGGCAATAATTGGTTTTCGTGACATATTTTTCTCCTTTTCTAATTATAGATTATCAATGGACTCCACGCCTGGTAATTCGGCTCCCTCAAGATAAGATAAGGAGGCTCCTCCACCGGTAGAAATATGCGTGAACTTATCTTCATAACCCAATTGAGTAACAGCTGCAGCAGAATCTCCTCCACCTACAATAGTGGTCGCACTCTCTAAATTAGCAATGGCTTGACAAACTCCCATCGTTCCCTGTGCAAATTTTTCCATTTCAAAAACACCCATTGGCCCATTCCACACTACAGTTTTGGCGCCAGCTAAAGTTTCAGCAAACAAATCAACTGTCTGAGGCCCTATATCCATCCCCATGTAGTCTGTAGGAATTTCTTCAGAAGCTACCACTTTAGTTTCGGCATCCTTGTTAAATTCTTTAGCCACAACATTATCAACCGGTAACACTAATTTATCGCCTGCTTTTTCCATAATTTCTTTAGCGAGTTCGATGCGATCTGGTTCACAAATGGATTGTCCAATTTCGAGGCCTTTTGCCTTGAAAAAGGTATACGCCATACCTCCACCGATAATTACTTTATCAGCTCGATCTAACAAATTCTCAATAACTTTAATCTTATCAGAAACTTTTGCTCCCCCTAATATAGCAACAAAAGGACGTTCCGGCTGATCTACCGCTTCTTTCAAGAATTTCACTTCTTTTTCCATTAAGAAGCCGACCGCTGAATCTAAATGCGCTGCAATACCAACATTCGATGCATGAGAACGATGTGCGGTTCCAAATGCATCATTAACAAATAGATCCCCTAGACTTGCCCAATACTTGCCAAGTTCTGGATCATTCCCAGATTCCTTTTTCCCTTCTACATCTTCAAACCGTGTGTTTTGAACTAACAATACTTGACCCTCTTGCAAATTTTTAACCGCTAATTCTAATTTTTCGCCACGTGTTTCATCAATAAAAACAACCTCTTGTCCTAATAATTCAGATAAACGATTTGCTACAGGATTTAAGTTACGATCTGCTTTATCCAAATCCTCTGCCGATTTGATCTTACCTAGATGTGAAAATAAAACAACCTTGGCTTGATGCTCAATTAAATACTTTATCGTATCTAGAGCAGCTACAATTCGATTATCGTCTGTAATCTTATTACCATCCATCGGAACGTTAAAATCGACACGTACTAATACGGTTTTGTTTTCAAGGTTTAAGTCTCTAATAGTTTTTTTAGCCATTCTTCTTCCTCCTTTATGAAAAAAACGGAGAAGCGCGTTTGCTTCCCCGCTAGTGTGGGTCTTATTAATTTAATTCAACAAAATATTCTAAGGTTGAAATCATGTTCGCTGTAAAGCCGTACTCATTATCATACCAAGAGGCTGCCATAACGATTTGATCGTCACCTTCACCCATTACTTTTGTAAGTGTTGAATCAAAAACAGATCCTGCTGGATAACCAATAATGTCTGCAGAAACAATTTCATCTTCTTCATAGACAAAAGCATCTGATTCATATTTCTTCATCGCTGCGTTAACTTCCTCAGCTGTTACTTCTTTGTCTAAGACTGCATATACCTCAGTTAAAGAACCAGTGATTGTTGGAACTCGTAAAGCTGCACCGTCAATTTTACCATTCAATTCAGGAATTACTTTTCCGATTGCTTTAGCAGCTCCAGTGGAAGCAGGAATAATTGAAAATGCTCCTGCACGGTTTTTACGTCCGCCTGGCGAATCTTGTAATTTTTGAGTTGCTGTATAAGCATGAACCGTTACCATTTGGGCAGATTTTAGACCAAATTCTTTATGTAAAACATTGACCATTGGAGCTAAGCAGTTAGTTGTACATGAAGCTGCTGAAACAATCACATCATCAGCTGTTAGAACTTCGTGGTTTACACCATAAACAATTGTCTTCGTTTCAGCTGACTTAGCGGGTGCTGAGATTAGGACACGCTTAGCACCTGCATCGATATGGGCTTGAGCCTTTTCTGCTGAATTGTAAAAACCAGTACATTCTAAGACGAATTCAACCCCTAAATCTTTCCATGGTAACTTCGCTGCATCTGGCTCAGCAAAGGCTTTAATCTCTTTACCATCTACAACAATCACATCACCTTTAGCTTCTACAGAGTATGGAAAACGACCTTGCGCTGAGTCATATTTTAATAAATAAGCTAAATCTTCGTTATCTGTTAAATCATTAATTGCAACAACTTCTAAATCTGAATCCTTTTCTAAAATACGACGTAATGCTAAACGTCCAATACGACCGAAACCATTGATTGCGATTTTTGTTGACATATTGATAATTTCCCCCTTAGGATATTTTATTTAAATTGGGTAACCCCATTTAAAACAGCTTTAGCGAGACTTTTATCACAAATGAGCCAGGTTTGTTTTGGCATCATCTTGTAGAAAGCTCGGGTAGCAGGTGCTTTTTGTTGGCCTGCTACTATGGTTAATAATAACGGAAACTTAATGACATCTTCAAGTTGTAAGCCTAAGCGAGGGATGGAAAAAACAACCTTTCCCTCTGCATCATAAAAAATGCCAAATGCTTCTCCTACCGCTTGACCTTCGAGAAGTATTCTTTCTTGTGGCGGAGTTAGTTTTCTTCGCTTTGACATTACTTGAGCGGCTCCCACACTTAATAAAAGACAGTCCGCTGATCGACTTAAATCAAGGGCTTTTTTAATGGTTGGATCCTTAACAATCTCTTGACTCAACTGATCAGTTAAACGATCTGGAATATACAAGGGAACATAGTCAGCTTGGGTCTCATGAGCCATTATTCCAGCTACCGTATTAGATTGAATATGAAAAGAACCTTCCATACCACCACGGCTAGGCACAAAGGATAATTGTCTGTTTTGCGATAGTTCCTTAGTAAAATGTTGACCCATATTAGCCAAAGTGGACCCTCCCGTAACAGCTACAACCGCTTCTTGCGGTAATTCTTGTCCTAGAATCGTTTGAACTGCTTCAGCAAGCATTTGAAAAACTGTAAAGTCGCTATCTACATCGCCAGCTACTACCCAGCAGTTTTGTATATTTAATTCTTTAGCTAAGGCTGCTTCGTATTCCGGTAAACGGTCCTGCCCCATCCTTAACTGCTGAATGAGATGGCCTACTCTTTGTCCTTCATCCGTAATACGTATCCCCGCACGACTTACATCTACCAGACTTTGATCACGCAGAACTTGTAAATTAGTTCTCAAAGTTCGCTCGGACAAATGAATTTGTTTGGCTAACGCTTTACGACCAATTCGTAGTTGATGCTTAGATAAAGCTTTTAAAACATTAAGACGAATGTCTAACATCTCACCAAGTTCTGGTACCACTGTACCTAATTCATCAATCAAATCCATTCCAAGCCTCCTGTTGGTCGCTGAATGACCTTGTTTTATAAAAAGAAGAAAAGCTATTCATCTTTCTTCATAAAACATTCTAACACTGCATGGTTTAAATTACAATGGATATACTTTCTGAATCTGGGCGCTTTATGTCCTTTGAAATCTACTGCTTCATCTTCTAAGCTAATCTTACCCCATTAATTACTATCGATAGTAACTCCATTCGACTTTGTTCAAAAAACAAACAATCTAAATGATGAAAACATACATTTAGATTGCTTATCATAAATAAAAAAATCATTAAAGATGTTGTTTGCGATACAACCAATAGGAAGCTCCAACTACACTCATAGTGCCACCTAACGTGATCAAAGGAATACTCCATTCTTTAATAGTCAACGGCAAGAAGACGGTTAATAAAATAAGGATTCCCATTACAACAAATATTTTTCCAGCTAAACGGTGGGTAAGATACCACACCTTTTCATCAGCTAATGTCCAAGGGGTACGTATGCCCATAAAATAATTAAATTTAATTTTTGGCATATAATTCCCTAAAACAATAAATAGTAGCCCTAAACTTCCTTCTAAATAGGAAGGAATCTGGTTGAGCCAGTTTAAACCATAGGCACCTATAATTATTTGACTGCTAAGTAAATAAATATTCATAGCAAAAATGATTAAATAAAAATGCTTTTCAAAACGTCGATAATTTTCGCGTTTTGGATCAATGCGTTTCAATACTTCTACTAAAAGATTCAGTCCAGCCAATAATGCAGGAAACTTAAAAAGATTTATTTTAGGACCATAATTATCAGCATTCCCTGCCAAATCAAAGTGTGTAGGAATCACTTCGGGTGCTTTTATAAAGAAATAGCCCGCTAGAATAATAGAAACACAAACAAGAACCCAGTTTTTATAGTAATGCCTCGTTAAGTTTTTAGTCATAAAATCCTCTCCTTTATTTTTCTAAATTCATTAACCATTGAATGACTCCATCTAAAACGGAACTATTTAATTCATAATAAATAAACTGTCCCTCTCTTTTATCAATCACTAAATCAGCCTGTTTTAAAATAGAGAGATGTTTAGAAATAGTAGAACCTGCCGATTCAAATTGACGGACAATTTCCCCAGCAGTTAAAGGGCCGGGTCTGAGTAATTCTAAAATTTTACGTCGATTGGGATCACTTAAAGCTTTAAAAAGCAGTTGAACACTCAAATGTTCACCTCCTCATCTTTTTATTTCGATAATTAGCTAAATATCTAATTATAAGTTTAGCATGTATTTTTAAATTATGCAATGCTGCCTTCATCTAAGGGCACAAAAAAAGTACCAGCGCATTGCTAGTACTTAAAAGATACGGATATTTCCTTTTATTACTTATCTTTCTTAGTCTTTTTATCCTTACGATTGGCCATCACTTCGTCCACTAAGCCATAAGATTTCGCTTCTTCAGCCGTCATAAAATTATCTCGGTCGGTATCCTTTTCAATCACTTCAATAGGTTGACCAGTCGCTTCACTTAAAATTTCATTTAAGCGCGTTCTCGTCTTCAAAATATGGCGTGCAGCAATTTCAATTTCAGTGGCTTGGCCTTGAGCACCACCTAAAGGCTGATGAATCATTACTTCAGCGTTCGGTAAGGCAAAGCGCTTGCCTTTGGTTCCTGCTGCTAATAGGACGGATCCCATTGATGCAGCTAATCCAATCACGATCGTTTGGACGTCCGCTTTGATAAAGTTCATGGTATCATAGATGGCCAAACCAGCCGTAACACTACCTCCTGGTGAATTGATATAAAGGTAGATATCCTTCTCAGGATCTTGAGCATCTAAAAATAATAATTGGGCAATGACTGAGTTAGCCATGTGGTCATCCACTGGACCTGATAACATAATAATTCGATCTTTTAACAAGCGCGAATAAATATCATAAGCGCGTTCACCACGTGATGTTTGTTCTATTACTGTGGGTACTAAATTCATTCTATATCCTCCCTTTAATCTGAGCCTTTCAATTTACTTCAATAGTATAACGGATTAGGTCAAGAATGGTCAAGTTTTATGCTCTTCCATTTTTCCATGAAATCATTCGCTAATTAGATTGTAAGATAGAGATTTATCAATATATCAGACCCTTTTGTTTCCAAATAAATTTGACCGCCTAATTTCTCAATGACTATTTTAATTATATTTAGGCCTAAACCTGTATTTTGTTTTGTTTTCGACTGCTTGTTTTTAGCTTGATAGAAGCGATTCAACCAAGTATTAGGATCTTCATTAATTGGATGTGAAAGTCGATTACAATAAATAATTCTTACGACATTTGCATTGCCTGGTAAGACCTCTCGTTTTGTTTGATTTATTAAGTCTTCATGCTTAAGATTTGTTAATTCTTCCTCAATTTTATGGCCCGACAATTTGATTTTTAAATAATCCTTGCCATGATCTAATACATTTTTTACTAAATTATCTAGCGCGTGGTTCAGCAGTCTGACATCCGATGTAATTAAAAAACTACCGTCCGATAAGTCAAGTTCAACTTCAATATTAGCTGTTTTCAACTGATCATAGAAAGACAAAACATGCTGAGTAATAATTTCATTTAAGTTCACTATTTCGTTCTTGTACTCAAATTCTGTATCTTGCAACCTCTCCAATAAGAAAAGCCGATCCAACAAATCTTTTAAATGATCAATTCTTTGATAGATAATTTGAAAATAACGCTGCTTGTCGTTCTCATCCTCGCTGGTTTCCATTAATTGAAGATAACCCATGAGTGAGGTCAAAGGTGTCCTCACATCATGGGAAAGATTAATCATTAATTCTTGCTTTGAACGTTGCTCAATTTGTAATTCTCGATATATATTTCTTTCTTTAATTAATGCCAAGTTTATCCTTTTAACAAGTTCATTCATTTCTGATGAAAAGATCTCTTGTGTCAGTAATTGATTGGTAGGGGATTTACTGATAACTTTTAATTGCTTCGTCAAATCAGAAACTTGGAGCCGATAGTAATAATGATAACCAACTATAGCTAGAATTATCAAAATCAATAAAAAATATATCATTGACGGTCCCTACTTTCTATGCTCTAATGTTCAAACTTAAAGTCTATTCGATAAATATACCACCTATTCAAGAGATAAAGTACCAATAGGTATACAACACCCATACTTACCACTGACATGGCTTGCTCTGAATAATTTGGGCCCATTGACATTAGCTTATTGGAGAATAATTGTTTTGTAAGATCCAAACCAACAATATCCCCTATAAATCCAATGATTTGATTGTGAAAACCTGTTCCCACTAGGCAAGCTAAGACAATGATTGCCACTTTACTTTGTAGCAATAAACTTAAGGTTACTGTCACCGACATAATAATAAGGTACATAAGAGCTTGTGGCAATAGTAAAGCTAAATGATCTTGCCAATAAATAGGCAACTCTAATTGACCTGTCACACCGGCCATTAGAACTGAAAAAGCAATACAAACAACTTGAAATATGAAGAATATTAACAAGGCGACAAATAATTTAGAAGTCATCCATTTCCATTTCGCCCCTTTAATAGCTAACATATTTTTTAAATAGCCAGAAGAAAAATCACTTTCAATAAAAACAGCTGAAAGTATATAAACAAAAAGAAGGCTCAAACTGTAATTAGCAATTAGACTATCGGAAAAACGATAGGCTTTTTTTTCTTCTTGAATACTTGTTTCGTACTCTTCCTCTGTTAAAATTTCTCCTTCTTGCATCGATTTTATTTCTAACTTAAAATTGCCTTCTTCATTGGTTTCTTTCGAAGTCATTGATAGTTGATAGTCTTCGTAAGATTTGTGTGTTGTTACATAGCCGCCATAAGTTAGTAAAGAGAATATCAACGAAAGGATCAATAACGTAATCCAAGTAGCCTTCATGTGCAACAACTTATAGGAATCAAAGCGAATAAAATTAACCATTGTTGTGACCTCCTGTTAAGCGGATAAAATAATCTTCTAAGCTCGCTCGCTCAACTACCAATTGTTCAAAAAGAATGCCTGAGCGAATTAATTCATGGCTAATGACTGACGGATTATCTAAGTGTTCATATACACGCAGTTCAGAATCGCTCACTTGCTTAATTTGCTGAAGATCTAATTTTTCTTGTAAATGTGCCATTATTTGAGCCTGATCGCCACCCTTAATCCGAATAAAATCTTGATTAATCTGATTTAATTCCTCCATATCTGCTTCTTTTAATAAGGTACCTTCATTAATAATACCAATTCGAGTCGTGAGTTTCGCCAATTCACCCAAAATATGACTAGATATCACAACCGTAATATGACGCTCGCTATTCAATTTAAGAATCGTCTCGCGGAACTCACTAATTCCCTGCGGATCCATTCCGTTGGTAGGTTCATCTAACAACAAAAGATCCGGATCTCCTACTAAAGCTAAAGCAAGACCTAATCGCTGTTTCATACCCAATGAAAATTTTTTAACTTTCTTTTTCTTAACTTGAATGGGTAAGCCTACTAAATTCAATAATTCTTCTATATAATTGTCACGGCGAATTCCATACAATTTACATTTTAGTTCCAGGTTTTGCCCAGCTGTGAGTCCCATATAAAGTCCTGGCGCCTCAATTAAAGTGCCAATTCTTACTTGAAAATGGTCATTTTTAGCCATTTCTTGGTCTTGAATCCAAACCTTTCCACTAGTCGGTAGAATCTGACGATTAATGATCTTCATTAAGGTTGTTTTACCAGCTCCATTACGACCAATCAGACCATAGATATCACCCGATTGAACATTCATACTGACATTATTCAATGCAAACTGATTGTTATACGCTTTACATAAATTTTCACTTTTAAGAATGCTTTCCATCATCTTTCCTCCTTTGTTATCTATATTATAGACTCCTTCAAAAATATAATGGCAAAGGAAAAACAAAGAAAGTACTAAGAAAAGGTTAAGATAAAAGCATGAAAGAAAATAAAAGAAATTGAAATATTCAATACAATTTAACTACTTTTTATTTTTCAGCGAAATCAAACGGAAACCAATTCCCCAAACCGTTTCAATCCAAGGTCTTTTACTTATTTGGTCTAATTTCTTACGTAAATTTGATACATGAACGGTTAATGTCTTATCATCTGCCAAATAATTTGCCCCCCACGCATATTCATAAATTTCAAGCTTTGAGAAAACCTTCTTTGGTTGACTTAATAATAATTCTAAGATCCTTCTTTCTTGAGGCGTTAAATTTAATTCCTGCCCTTGATAATTAATTGCTTGGGTCTCTAAATCAATCATTAACCCTTCGAAATTCAATCTCTTATTCGATGTTTTTTCCTCTAAACTAGTTTGATAGCGTTTAAGGCATACTTGAATACGAGCTTTTAACTCTTTAAGATCAAATGGCTTCACCAAGTAGTCATCTGCTCCAGCTTGTAAAATTTCTACCTTATCATCAACTTGTTCTTTAGCTGAAATAACAATCACCGGAATGGATTTTTCCCGGCGAATTATTTTGAGTAGGTCTAAACCAGAGAGGCCTGGTAACATTAAATCTAATAGTATTAGATCAAAACTTGATTGCTCGAATAAAAGTTGACCTTCGCTCCCTGAGTAAGCAGGAGTCACTGAATATCCTTCAATTGTTAATGCTTCTACTAACATTTTGCTAATTTGAGTATCATCTTCAACAACTAATATCGATACCATAAGTTCACTCCTTTTTAAATAGTATATCAAAAAACTAAAATATTGGTCTAAAATAATATAACTGATTCTTTTCCCCATATACGAGAAAGATATATTTCGAAAGATCATCCAAATTAAAAATACATTCCATATAAACTGAAAAATTATATTTAAAAAAAGCTTAACTTGATTTAAAAACAAGTTAAGCTTTTTTGATCAAAGACTGAAATTTCAAAGACATTTTAAACGCTATTTATTTATTTTTCGTATTATAACCAGACTAATTAAAACTAACAGCTTTTATTAATTATTTTAACTATATTCAGGTACCATTCCTTTAAACAAAATTATCTTTCTTGCTTACACTTCTTTGATATAAACCTAGTCCACCAAGCAATGTTAAAACAGATGCTGAAAAAATTAAATATGGATCGTTTTCACCTGTCTTAGGCAAAGATGTACTAAGAATAGCTGATTTCGTAACCATTGTGCTTTCATCACCATTTTTCACACCATCATTAGGGCTACTGTCGGCGAGAGTATCATTATCCGGAGTATCATCGTCTGGAGTCCCCTCACTCGGAGTACTGTCGTCTGGAGTGCCGCCATCTGGAGCCTCTTCATCCGGAGTGCCGCCATCTGGAGCCTCTTCATCCGGAGTGCCGCCATCT
>NZ_JBNUPL010000024.1:0-19703 GCF_050409445.1 Facklamia sp. P13055 | reverse complement strand
TAGTTTTATCCCGCAAATTTTTAAAATTTCAGGACATTTTCATTTACGGTTGACACTTATAGAAGACATCTTTTTCTTTAATCCCAGCTTTTCACTTATCGATTTGTGAGACGGCTGAAATCATGCTAAAATAGGAGGAGTAAATTTATTTAAAAGTCGCGATTGAATGTTAAGTATTTTTTTTAAAGACTGTTACTTATTCTAGCTAGTTATTAATCAATAGGGGAGCTTAAGATGTCACTTGAAAAAACAATCTATCTCAATCAATTACTTTCCTACTATGGTTCTCTCCTAACGGATCGTCAATTATCCATGATGCAATCTTATTACGAAGAAGATTTATCATTATCGGAGATCGCAGACTATTATGAGATTAGTCGCCAGGCTGTACATGATATTCTAAAACGTTCAGAAAAATTATTAGAAAGCTATGAGGAAAAGTTACGTATTTTAGCCAAAAGCAATGACCGACTGAAACATTTAAAAGAAATTCGCTCAATGGTGGCAGATCAAGATGACATATTAGAAAAAATTGACTATTTAATTCAATTAGAAAGCTAAAAAGGAGCAATATTATGGCATTTGAAGCATTATCCGAACGATTACAGAATTCCATTTCATTTGTCGGTAAAGGGGAAAAAATTACCGAAGCCGACCTTAAACAAATGATGCGTGAGATCCGACTTGCTTTACTGGAAGCGGACGTTAACTTCAAGGTAGTGAAGACTTTTGTAAAGAAAGTAAATGAGAGAGCCCTCGGATCAGAAGTCCTAGACTCACTGTCACCGGCTCAACAAGTGGTTAAAATTGTTAATGAAGAATTAACCGAATTAATGGGGGGCGAGCATACCCCGATTAATATCTCTAAACAACCACCAACCGTAATTATGATGGCTGGTTTGCAAGGGGCTGGTAAAACAACTACGGTGGGTAAATTGGCGAAACATTTAAAAGAGCAAGGTTTAAAGAAACCCTTGCTAGTTGCTGGGGATGTTTATCGTCCAGCAGCCATTGACCAACTCCAAACGATTGGTCGACAACTTGGTTTTGATGTTTTCAGTCAAGGAACGCAAGCAAATCCGGTCGAGATTGCTAGAGAAGCTCTTCAACAGGCGCGTTTAAATGGTAACGAAGTGGTCTTAATCGATACGGCGGGTCGTCTTCACGTAAATGAAGAATTAATGGAAGAGCTGCGTCAGATTAAAGCAGCTGTTCAGCCCGATGAAATCCTCTTAACCGTCGATGCTATGACCGGTCAAGATGCTGTAAACGTAGCAGCGGCCTTTAACGACTCGCTAGATATTACCGGTGTTGTTATTACCAAATTAGATGGTGATACACGAGGAGGAGCCGCGCTTTCTATTCGTGCCATTATCGACAAACCGATAAAATATACCGGGCAAGGTGAGCAATTAAGTGCACTTGAGCCTTTCCATCCGGATCGTATGGCAGGACGAATTCTCGGTATGGGCGATATGATGACCCTGATTGAGAAGGCTCAACAAGATTTTGATGAAGAACAAGCAGCTAAGATGGCTGATAAAATTAAAGATGCTTCCTTTGATTTTAATGATTTTATTGATCAAATGGATCAAGTTCGTAAAATGGGGCCTATTAAAGACCTACTTAAGATGATCCCTGGTATGAATAAAATTCCTGGTCTGGAAGATTTTAATATCGATGATAAAGAGATGAATCGAGTCAAAGCAGTGGTTCAATCCATGACTCCTTATGAAAGAACCAATCCAGATGTCATTTCCCAAAGTCGTCGACGCAGGATTGCGGCTGGCTGTGGTCAATCCTTACAACAAGTTAATCAATTAATTAAGCAATTCAACCAATCGCGTGAAATGATGAGTCAAATGTCCAATGGTAAAATGGGGGGCATGAACAAAATGATGAATCAATTGCAACAAGGAGGACAAAAGGGTGGAATGCCAAATATGGGCATACCTTCTTTGGGTAAAATACAATCGCCAGAGCAGATTCAAAAAGAGCAAGAACAAAAGAAAATTGCCCGTCTGTTGAAGAAAAAACGCAAGCGTAAATAAATTTTTAGTCTGTAAAGGAAAAACCCTTTACAGATTGTTTTTTTTCTGTTATTATTCATAACTGTGATAGAACTTATGGAGGTGAAATACATGGCAGTTAAAATTCGTTTAAAGCGTTCAGGAGCTAAGAAGCGTCCTTTCTACCGTATCGTGGTAGCAGATGCACGTTCTCCACGTGACGGTCGTATTATCGAAAAAATCGGTACTTACAATCCTGTTTCAGAACCAAGAGAATTAGTAATTGATGAAGAGAAGGCTTTAGAATGGTTAGCAAATGGGGCACAACCCTCAGATACCGTTCGTAACCTTTTATCCAGTCAAGGAATTATGCAAAAATTCCACGAATCTAAATTAAGCAAATAGCCTAATCAATAGCGTCAAAAGATAAGGATGTGCTCTCAATGACAGAAAAAATTGAACGTTTAATTCAAACTATTGTGGAACCTTTAATAGACCACCCAGAGGAGTTTCAAATTGAACTTCATGATACTGAAGAATTTATGGAGTATCATTTAATCTTACATCCTGATGATGTAGGACGAATTATTGGTAGAAAAGGCCGTGTCATTCGAGCAATTCGAACAATTGTTTACAGTGTTCGTCTACGTGATCAAAAACGCTCACGTATCGTCATTGCTGATGACCTCAATGATAATGAAGAAGAGTAAAATAATAGGGTAACTTATTATTTATTCCATCTTAAGGCACTAAACTGAGTCTAACTTAAGTTAGTGTCTTTTTGTATGTGCCCTGAGTAAACTCGTACTCAAAACTTTAGACAAAGAACACAACTTTTTATACCCTTAACTTACAAATGAATTTACAGGAGGAACACATATGGAATATTATCAAGTTGCAAGGATTGTCAATACCTTTGGTATTAAAGGGCAATTAAAATTATTGATGGACACCGACTTCATAGAGGAACGTTTTGCTAAAGAGAATCGTTTATTTGTAATGAAAGACGGAAAAAGTATCCAGCAAGTGACTGTTGAATCCTTCCAAGAACATAAGGGTTCTTATCTTGTGAAATTCAAAGAGTTTAGTAATATTAATCAAGTTGAAAGCTTTAAAGGGCTAACTTTAGCTATTCCTGCTGATGACCAGCAAGAACTAGAAGAAGGGGCTTATTATCACCACCAAATTATTGGTTTAAGTGTATATACAAATCAAGGTGAAAAATTAGGAAAGATTAAAGAAATCATGGCCTTAGGTTCTAATGATGTTTGGGTGGTTAAAGCTGAAAAAGCAAAGCAAAAAGATATCTTACTTCCTTTTATTGATGACGTTGTTAAAGAAGTGGATTTAGCTCAAGGAAAAGTAACGGTGGAGTTAATGGAGGGACTTGTTGATGAAGGTTAAAGTATTAACGCTTTTTCCGCAAATGTTTGCCCCTATGCAGGAGTCATTAATGAAGGCTGCTCAAGATAAGGGGATTCTTGAGTTTTCCACCCTTGATTTTCGCCAATTTGCCGTTAATAAGCACGGTCATGTCGATGATTATCCCTATGGTGGTGGAGCAGGTATGTTGTTGCGTCCTGAACCGATAGTGGAATGTTTAGAAAGTCTCGACTTAGATTCAAAGACACCGATTATCTTGGTGGATCCTACTGGCGAACCCTTTACGCAAACTATGGCGCAAGAGTGGTCGACAAAAGATGAGTTGGTTTTTATTTGCGGCCATTATGAAGGCTTTGATGAACGGATCCGTTCTTATGTCTCTCAAGAAGTTTCCTTAGGTGATTATGTTTTAACCAACGGGGAGTTACCGACTATGGTGATGATTGATGCGACAGTAAGGTTAATACCGGAAGTTGTCGGGAATGCTGAATCCATTGTCAGTGAGTCTTTTCAAGATCATTTGTTAGAATACCCTCAATATACAAGACCGCAAAATTTTCGCGGAATGGAAGTGCCAGAGGTTTTATTGAGTGGTCATCATGAGCGAATTGACCAATGGCGTCAAAAAGAAAGTTTGAGAAAAACAGTTGAAAGAAGACCCGATATGTTAAAAAAACGTAGCTTAAGTAAGCAAGAAGAGCAGTGGCTAGAAGAATTTAAAAATTTGGCTCAAAATTAAGCAATTGAGCCTTTACAAGTGTTTTATTTCTTGTATAATTGTTTAAGTGGTCTATTGACCCGAATTAACGATATTCCGCTAAATAGAAAGACTATTTAAGAATATTTGTTGGAAGGAGAAATGAAAATGAGTAATTTAATTGATAAAATTACCCAAACTCAATTACGTGATGATGTTCCTGATTTCCGTCCTGGAGATAATGTTCGTGTTCATGCCCTGATCGTTGAAGGTGAACGTGAGCGTATTCAAATCTTTGAAGGCTTAGTAATTAAGCGTCGTGGTGTTGGAATCAGTGAAACATATACTGTTCGTAAAATTTCTAATGGAGTAGGTGTTGAACGTACATTCCCTGTACATTCACCACGTGTCGCTAAATTAGAAGTAACACGTAAAGGTAGAGTACGTCGTGCTAAGTTATACTACATCCGTTCATTGTCTGGAAAAGCAGCACGTATCAGAGAACGCGGACGTTAGAAAAGACCCAGAAAGCCTATTCTGTAGGCTTTCTTTTTTTGTTAGGAAATTTTTTTCATTTAAAATAAACATGAGGAGACTCCCAAAAGTTAGCGTTTAAAACGTTCTTTTGAGGGTCTCCTCTCTACATTTAAATGAGAAACTATTTTATTGTTCAAAGATATCCGAGCGATATGTAGGTAAGTTCTTCTTTAATTCATTAGCTTGCCGAGTCAAGCTTAATCCAATATCAGTATCGGCAACATAATAACGTTTTGGTTTTTCAGTCACTACATATTTCTTTGGTAGGATATCAAAGCGTGAGGCAATAGCATCTTCTCTGCTTGTAAATGGCTGGTGAGCACAGATATAAATTTCAAATGAATTATCTACTAGGGTATAGCCGGCAATGCCGGTTACTTTTTGATAAGGTTTTGCCAAGCCACCATCGATGACTAACATTTTTCCATTGGCTTTAACCGGTTTTTCACCTGCAACAGCTTTAACAGGTGTGTGTCCGTTAATAATATAGCCGGTCGGTTCTAAATCAAACTCTGCCAGCATTTTTAGGCAAAAATCTTCATCATTCCTTAACTCATAATATGGATTTTGAATTTCTTTATGGGTTGTTTTATCTTCAAGGAAGTAACGTTCAAATGTTTTCATGGCATGTTTACCAAAGAGTGTAGAAACAGGACCACACCATAAATACCATACTAAATCGGTATCAAAATCATCCATAGAGTTCTTATCTAGAAAAGTTCGTGTAATCGATTCGCCAAACTTTTCCATCAAACTGCGTCCACTATATTCTTTACCATCTAGGGTGACTTTCATAAATTCCCCGTCTTGATGAGTGGGGATACAGCCGTGGAAAAGTAAGTTGCCATTGTAGCACTTATACATGGTTCCCTTTGAGACTAAAAAGTTAATATGACGTTGTAACTTTTCAGAATTTTGGAATTGATGCAATAAGTCTAAGAGTACTAATTCCTCGCCTAAAGTCAGTTCAAAGGGTTCTGCAGAATCGACCCTTTGGAAGCAACCGTTCTTAATTGGGTATTCAACGCCCTCAACCACGACACTTTGACGGTCAGCGGATAATTTATCCAGTAAGAGTCTTTCTTCCATATTGAATTCAGGACGCCGTTGGATAATTTGACTTTCCACTTTGAATTGCATAATCGAAATAGCTTGATGCATGAGTGTGATTTCATCAATTTCCTCTTGGCTTAATTCGGAATTATCTCCGCGAGGGTGAAAGGCTGGATTGTCTTGGTAATAGCGATGGCCATATTTGGCTAATCGACTTAAGTCAATTCCATAATCTTTCAAGAGTTGACTATGACCATAGCGCAGCTGGATACGGATAACATTGGTCAAACAAGCTAATGATCCTGAATAGGCACCAATCCAGATAATATCATGGTTACCTAATTGAATATCAAGCGAAGGAATTTCCATTAGGCGGTCTACGATTTTATCCGGATTTGGTCCTCGATCGTAGATATCTCCTAATACATGGAGGTGGTCAACCACAAAACGTTGAATTAACTGAGCTAAAGCCATGGCAAAGTGGTCAGCAAGATTGAGGTCAATAACGGTGTTAAAAATAGTGTGGTAGTAGCGTGACTTATTATCTTTTTCGTCATATTGATAAATAAGTTCTTCTAGAATATAGGCATAGGATTTTGGTAGAGCTTTTCTTACCTTGGAACGGGTATACTTACTAGAAACATGGCGCGTAATTTGAACTAATTGATCTAGGAGTGTCATCCATTCATCTTTTGTTTTTTTGGCATTTAATATCAAGTCTTCTGGGTAATAAATATTGAAACACAATTCTAACCTTTCATCTTTAGTTAGAGTATCATGAAAAAGGTCATCGACCTTAATTGAAATAACACCTGAGCAGTTCCGTAGCAAATGATCAAAGGCTTCGAATTCACCATGTAAATCGGAAATAAAATGTTCGGTTGCTTTAGGTAACTGCTTAATAGCCTCAAGATTTATAATTTCGATTAAATCTTCAACAGTTTGAGCTTTTTCTAATCTATCCATTTCCTACCTCTTTTCAAATAATATAAATTTTTTATGATTCTATCTATAAGCTATGCAATTTAATTGTGAAAGTCAATCCTTTGTTTCAAAGTCAAACTTTGATATACTTAAATTCGATTACACTTATTGTGAGGAAAGAGGGAAATTAATGTCAGAATTTAAAGAAAGATTTGATGCTTTACTAAAAGAAAAGAAATTACCTGCTAATTACCAAGAAATTCAAGACGGAAACCACCTATATCGTTTTCAATTTAAGGTGAGTAAAGAGCGTAGACTTGTTGTAGAAGTGATTATTCAAAATGCTAAAGGCGCTCATTTAGATGCTCAGATTATTTACCGTCATGTTCATTTATTAAAAGATTATAATCAGCGCCCTGAAGCATTAGAAGCAATCAATGAATTAAACGAAGCTAAAACAGGTTATTATAACCTTTATTTGGCAGGAGATGGTGAAATTTACCTGCGTAACCTACTAAGAGCCACTCAAGACCCTACTTTAATTTATGAAGTATTGGTAATGGGTTCTAGTATTGCGCGCGCATTACTTGTTGAACTGGAAAAGAAATTAGGCGAATCTGCTAATCCAATGATTTAATGGAGGAAAAATAAATTGATCATTGAATATATACAACAAAGACCTTGGCTAAACTTTTTATTTGAACTGACGGTGGCCTTAACAGCTGCCTTATGTATAGGTATTGGCTTAAAACTCTTTTTAATGCCTGGAAACATTTTCTCATCAGGTACTTCTGGTTTAGCACAAATTTTAAACTACTTTGCAGTGAATATCCCAGTTATAGGTCCTTATATGACAGTAGGGAATATCTATTTTCTATTTAATATTCCGATTATTATTCTTTCATGGGTGAAATTAGGAAAGCAGTTTACTATTTGGACCTTAATTGTTGTTTTTGTATCTTCCTTAGCAACTAATATGATTCCTTTAACAGTCATTTCTTCTAATCCGTTGCTTAATGCGATTATAGGTGGAGTGATTTGTGGCATTGGTTCTGGGATAACTATTAAATATGGTATGTCATGTGGTGGTTTAGATATTATTACTTTGGTAATTTCTCGTGCTACTGATATGAATGTGGCATTCATTGGTTTTGCCATCAACTCATTAATTATTTTAGCTTCTGGCTTATTATATGATTGGGAATTTGCCCTTTATACCTTGATCTCCATTTATGCCTTAGCTAAAACAATTGATGCCATTCATACCAATGAGCAACGCCTTACAGCTTTAGTAGTGACTAATAATACGGATGAAGTAGTCAACGCTATTTATAAGTCAATTGTTCGAGGAGTAACTATTCTTGAAGGACAAGGTGGCTACTCGCGTGATAAACGAGATGTCTTAATGGTTGTTTTAAACCGCTATGAAATGTTCCCCTTAGAGCAAGCCATTCGACAAACAGACCCTAAAGCTTTTATTAACTTTATTCGTTCGAATAAAGTGGTAGGTCATTTCTTTAGTAGAGACCAACAAAAGGCTATGAGGAAACAAGTTCAAGTCGACAGACCATTAGAAGAGGAATCCGAAGACTTTAGCTTTTTCAACCTGCCGATGGAATTTGACCAATTATATGATGGAATCGAGCATGAGGATGACGATTTCTAAACAAAGTAAAAGAGCAAGGGATATAGTGACCCCAAGAAGTTGGACCATGAAATCCAACTTTCGGGAGTCAGTACATTCTTCCTTTGCTCTTTTTTAGTTTCTGATTACTTTTGCTAAAAGGATGGTTTACTTTATTCCTATTAACGCCTAGGAGCGAGATACGTGCATTTTAAGCATTTGGATCACCTTAACCTTTCTTTTTAGTTTGAGTTAATGACAATCCCAACACTCCTTTCACAAATTAGTCTCTGCACTTACTTGACATAAAATAAAATACCCCCACCAAAAATTGGTTAGGGGGTATGTGAGTTGATTATTTTAATTGAGAAGTTACCTCCAAGAAATGCAGGCTGAGTGGAAGAGTTTCTATTCAGAAAGAGTGATTGAATGCAGCTTCTGAATTTTTTCAAACTGAAAAGTTGCTTCAACATCATAACGCCTCCTTCAATAAGCAAGATTAGAATTTTCTCTTCAAATAAATTATATCAAAGTGAAGCCAGAAATAAAGTAATAACTTATTATTAGTTAAAAGAAAGATTAAAATAATCGATAAGATAATGAGCCAGACCATCTTGATCATTGGAATGCTCAGTAATATCGTTAGCAATATCTTTGAGGGGTTGGATGGCATTACTCATTGCCACGCCATGACCTGCAAATTCAATCATCTCCAAGTCGTTATCTTCATCACCGAAGGCTAGAATATTTTGACGAGGAATATGATAGAAGTCAGCAATGGTTTTAACACCCACTGCCTTGTGTAAATTTTTACTAACCACTTCTAAAACGGGTATTTCACCCCCCCAAGTTCGCACAGAAACTTGATTTGGATAGCTAGCCATGATTTTCTTTTGAATAGGTATTTGGTCTGCTTCCGAAGTGAAAAGGGTTACAGCAATCGGATTATGAATGAGAGTTTGTCGAGAAAGTTTTTGATAGCTTGCGTCTTCGGCTGGATAATAGGGTGACTCAGGAAGATTCATTGAGGAAGTATAAAGACGCTCCTTACCTTCGGCACAAACTAGCTGAATGCCTAATTCATCTTGCCGGTTAAATAAATCAAAGACTATTTCACGATCTAACTCATGGTAGTAACTTGCTAGCCACTCAGGTCGGTCAGGGAAGTGACAATAGGCACCGTTAAAATTAACCATAGGTGTAACGAGGTTTAAGACTTGATAAATTTCTTTACTAGTCCGATAAGGTCTTCCAGTAACGATACAAACTAAATGACCCATGTGATCTAATTTTTGCAATGTTTGAATCGTTAAAGGAGTAAGTTTGGATTGATTGTTTAGAGTAGTGCCATCTAAATCAATGGCAATCATATGTTGGCTCATTAATTCGCCTCCTTTAGAGATTGCTTCGATTATAGCAAAGATGAAAGCTTAAGGGCAACTATTCATGATTATTGGCTAAAAGCTTGAATTGATGTAGAATGAAAACAAAGAAAGTGAGGCGTTTGAATGGATTTAGAAAAAATGCGCGACACAAAAAGTTTAAATGATGAAGAACGTATGATTGTGGATCGTTTATCGAATGTGATTGACCCTGAATTAGGGGTCGATTTAATTAATTTAGGTTTGATTTATCGAGCCGATTTAACTGAAGAGGGGATTTTAAAGATTTTATTAACTCTAACTACTCCAATGTGCCCAATGGCAGATGTTATTGTGGATGAATTAAATGGAACTTTCGAAGATGTTCCTCAAGTTAATAATGTTGAAGTTACTATTACTTTTGATCCACCCTGGTCTTTAGATAAATTATCACGCTATGCCAAGATAGCTTTAGGAGTGATGTAATGGATGTCATGGTTTCTGATTTTGTGATTGAAGATGGGCCATTTGGCCCTCTTCCAGGACGGACTCTATCTCCTAGTGAGCAAGTGAATCAGCCCTTACCACTTGTTTTTTTCTATCATGGATGGACCAACTCAGCTGGTGAACATTTACATTTTGGTATGGAAATTGCCCGACAAGGCTTTCGAGTAGTCATGCCAGATGCCTATTTACATGGGAAAAGAGGGGATAGAAAGTCGCTAGAATTGCAAGGTTTTTTAATGGCTCTTCGAGCTAATATAGAAGAATTTCCATTATTATTCGACCATTTTAAATCGACGACTAAGGATAATTTTGTGGCAGTTTCGGGAATGTCAATGGGAGCAATGACCACTTTACTTTTACTCAGTAGACACCCATTTCTTTCAGCAGCCGTTTCCTTAATGGGGAGTGCGCACATTTCTAAGTTGATTGATCAAAATATTATTAATAACCAGTCATCATCTAATCAAAGTCTAACGAATAATCAACTTTTAAAAGAAACACATAAAGAATTTGCCATTATTTATCAGTCAGATTTAAGTAAGCAAGCCGAAAAGATAGCCAATCGCCCTTTATATATTTGGCATGGCGAAAATGATCCGCTTGTTCCTTATCAAGATACGGTAGAATTTGTGGAATCCATCATCGATCAACCCTATAGTCAAAATACATACTTCAACCACGAACCTGCTTATCATCGGGTTCCATTTAAAGAAATTGTTAAGATGGCCAGCTTTTTAAAGGCAGCTTCTCTTAAAGAGTCCGATCAGATATGGGAGTACGTAGAAAAGCTATCTTTAGAAAGAAAAGATTTTTTTGAATAATAAGAAAGGTGATTGCTTGCAAAAAACTAAACAATGGTTAGACCATCGGGTGGATTTAAGTTCTTATATTGAAAAAGTTAGCCAAGACCAAATCAATCAATTGGTTTTCAAACTGATTCTTCTTTTACCCTCCTCAATGATCGCCACAGATATTCGTAGTGGCTTTCCGCTCTTAATCAGTATCGAAAGGAATCGAATTAAGGATATAGTCTTACAACGAATCTCTCTATTAATTGAAGAATATGCACTTGACCTCTCAGACTGGCATCAATTAAATTTTATAATTGATCAGAGTCAAAAGACTATTAAGAAATATTATCAGGATCATTCATTGATTGATTTAGATTCTATACAAGTGGAAATTAATTACTTTTTAAAATAATTTAAGTAATTTAGTAGAAGTTTATTTTTTCCTAAAAATTTTGCCCCAACCTATTGACCATTCCTGACCAATAGGTTATACTCAATTTAAGCTCTTTGAGAGAGCTTTTAATATAGATTAAATAATTTGACCAATTCTGACCTTAAGGAGTGAGAATATGATAGAAAAAATGACAACCACTTTGCAAAGCGCCATAGCTGAAGCGCAACAAATTGCTATTAGAAGACAGCATCAAGAGATTGATATCCCGCATTTATGGCGTATATTTATTCAAGCAGACCATTATGCTGCAAAATTATATGAAGATATAGGTGTTGATCGGTCGGCTTTTCAAGCAGTGATTGAAGGAGAAATTGATCAATTACCTCAAGTTGCCGGTCAAAATATTCAATATGGCCAACACTTTAGTCAAAGATTTACTCAGTTATTGAATGACGCCAGTCAAATAGCAAAGAAATATAAGGATGAATACTTAGCCACTGAAGTGATTCTACTAGCTTTATATAAGCAAAAAAATAATCCTTTGACCAAATGGTTAAACCAAAAGGCTATTAATGAGTCCCTACTAAGAGAAAGAATTGAGAAATTAAGAGGGGGAGATCGTGTGACATCACAAAACCAAGAAGAGACTTATGAGTCTCTAGATAAATATGCAACGAATCTTAATGATGCGGTTAAAAATAATAAGCTGGATCCAGTAATCGGTCGTGATGAAGAAATTCGTGATGTTATCAGAATTTTATCTAGAAAAACCAAGAACAATCCGATTCTAATTGGTGAGCCAGGTGTAGGTAAAACAGCCATTATCGAAGGATTGGCCCATCGAATTGTTCGCAAAGATGTTCCCGAAAACTTAAAAGATAAGGAACTTTATTCCTTAGATATGGGCTCCTTAATAGCAGGAGCAAAATATCGTGGAGAATTTGAGGAACGTTTAAAAGCCGTTCTTAAAGAGGTAAAAGAATCCGAAGGGAGAATTTTACTCTTCATTGATGAGATTCATACCATTGTTGGTGCAGGTAAGACAGAAGGATCGATGGACGCTGGTAATTTGTTAAAACCGATGCTAGCAAGGGGAGAATTGCACTGTATTGGTGCGACAACCTTAGACGAGTATCGTGAAAACATTGAAAAAGATAAGGCCTTAGAACGTCGATTCCAGCGCGTTTTAGTCCAAGAACCAACAGTTGAAGATACTATTTCTATCCTAAGAGGTCTAAAGGAACGTTACGAGATTCACCATGGGGTCAATATCCATGATAATGCCTTAGTGGCCGCTGCAACCTTATCACATCGATATATTACCGATCGTTTCTTACCAGATAAGGCAATTGACTTAGTTGACGAGGCATCTGCTACTATTCGCGTAGAAATGAATTCTATGCCAACTGAAATGGATGCTGTCAACCGACGGTTAATGCAATTAGAAATTGAAGAGGCTGCCTTGAAAAAAGAATCTGATGAGGCTTCTAAGAAACGTTTAGAAAATCTTCAAGAAGAATTGGCTGATTTAAGAGAAGAAGCCAATCAACTGAAAATGCGTTGGGAAGTAGAAAAAGAAGCTTCTAACGCTTTAAGAGATAAGCGAGAAGCCTTAGATAATGCGCGTAGACAGTTAGAAGAAGCTCAGAGTAATTATGATCTTGAAGCAGCGGCTCGCTTACAGCATGGCGAAATTCCGCATTTAGAGCAAGAATTAAAAGAGTTAGAGGCTAAAGCAGAAGAAACTTTACAGTCTGATACTGAACGGTTAACTCAAGAACGTGTGACTGACGTTGAAATAGCCAAAGTAGTTGAAAGATTAACTGGTATTCCAGTCAGTCGCTTAGTTGAAGGAGAAAGAACCAAGTTAATGCACTTGGATCAAACGCTTCATCAAAGAGTGATGGGGCAAGATGAAGCGGTAGAAAAAGTAACACAAGCTATCCTAAGATCAAGAGCTGGTTTGCAAGATCCACGTAAACCAATTGGTTCCTTCCTCTTCCTAGGTCCAACCGGTGTTGGTAAAACAGAATTAGCCAAGTCCTTGGCCGAAGTCTTATTCGATGATGAAAACCACATGGTTCGAATCGATATGTCTGAGTACATGGAGAAGCATTCCGTTTCTCGTTTAGTCGGGGCCCCTCCAGGTTATATTGGTTATGAAGAAGGTGGCCAATTAACAGAAGCTGTAAGACGTAGTCCATATTCCATTGTCTTATTAGACGAGATTGAAAAAGCTCACCCAGATGTTTTTAATATTCTCTTACAAGTTTTAGATGATGGCCGTCTGACTGATTCTAAAGGTCGTGTTGTAGATTTCAAAAACACTGTTTTAATCATGACTTCTAATATTGCTTCTCATTTATTATTAGAAGGAGTGAGTGATAAGGGAGAAATTCTAGCTGAAGTAGAAACACAAGTAAATCAAGCCTTAAGCAACCACTTTAAACCTGAATTTCTCAACCGAATTGATGATGTCGTTCTCTTTAAACCTTTAACTCGAGCAGATTTACAAGGTGTAGTAGAGAAATTCTTAAAAGATTTACGTCATCGTTTGGCTTATCAAGAAATTGAACTCCAATTAACCTCAGAAGCCATCAATTGGCTAGCGGATAAAGGTTATGATCCGATTTATGGAGCCCGTCCTTTATTACGTTTTATTACTAAAGAATTGGAAAATCCATTAGCTAAAGCGATTATAGCGGGTGATATTCTGCCAAACTCACTTGTAAAAGTGGATTTAGCTAATGATCATTTGCAATTTGAAGGGTTAGCATCCGGTAATTAATTGCCAAATCTTCTAATTAAATCTTTTACTATAAGTTAGGGTCCTGATTGATTATCAGGGCCTTTTTTACAATTAAACTAGTGAAAACATACCTTCTAAATGGTGTAAAAAGGACTAAAAGATGCTAGAATAGAATGCATGAGAAAGGGGAATGCTTTTGAAACAAATTGATAGATTAGATAAAATTGTTGTTCGCTACATCTTTTTAATTGCTGGTTTAGTCTTAGCAATCTTTAATTATGATGTGATTTTTTCATGGATTAATCGTTTAGGCCAAGTTTTTTTACCGATTCTTTCGGGCCTCGCGATTGCTTATGTTTTAAATATTTTAATGGTGCGTTATGAAGACTTGCTAAAGAAAGTCTCAGATAAAAGTTGGATTAAACCCTACCGACGCCCGATCGCCATTCTTTTGTCTCTTATAACAATTATTTTAGTATTGTTATTTGTCTTAGGCTTGGTCTTACCACAAGTTTACAATGTAATTACAGAGTTTATTACAGCTGTTCCCTTTCAAATTACACGCATAGAAGAAGCACTTACCAATCTTGAGAAAATGTTACCAGCAGAATCGATGGAATTCTTAGACCGTTTTGAAATAAATTGGGCTGATATTCTTAAAAGTATTCAAGATATGGGAAATCGATTTATCACTGGAGTAGTAAATACCACCCTCTCTACGGTCGGTTCTTTAACTTCTATTATTATTAATGGAGTATTGGCCTTCATTTTCTCTATCTATTTACTGTTATCGAAAGAAAAACTAATGGACCAATTTTTAAGAATCGTTACCACTTATACTAGTAAGCCGGTATCACGCAGAATATTTTATGTGTTAACGACATTGAATGACTCTTTTAAACATTTCTTTACAGGATCTGTGATTGAAGCAATCATATTAGGTTTTTTAGTTACCGTAGGTATGTGGATCTTTAGATTTCCTTATGCTGGAATGATTGGATCTCTAACTGGTTTCTTTGCTTTGGTTCCTATGCTAGGCGCTTATATTTCAGGAGCTATTGGTGCCTTATTAATTTCAGTGCAATCGGTTCCCCAGGCATTATGGTTTATTATCTTTATCATTCTCATCCAGCAATTCGAAGGAAATGTCATTTATCCACGAGTTGTGGGAGGATCGATAGGATTGCCAGGTATGTGGGTTTTATTCGCTGTAACCATTGGCGGGGGACTATACGGAGTAGCTGGTATGTTGCTAGGAGTTCCGATAGCTTCCGCTATCTACAAAATAATTAAGCGCGATGTCCTAGAGCGTGAGACTTATTCTTACGAAGAAAGACAAAAGTTATTACATATTGCTAAATACGACTCTTTTAAGCAAGTAGCTGATGATAATCAAGAGTCAAATCAAGATTTTAATTAATTTTATTAAACTCCCTCCCTGATTTAGGCACTGACCCCAAATAGTGAGGCAAACATAAAAACACCTCCGTTGAATTCGTGTGAAATGAATTTAATGGAGGTGTTTGATTAGGGTTAATCACCTAGCTTACTCTGCAGAAACAAAATCGAAATGTATTGAAATGAAAAATGAAGGCCGGACTAATAAACAAATAATAGATGAATGAAACATTAAGAACACATCTCAAGTAAAAACTTGCTGGCCTTGGGATCGTTAAAGTCAAACCTAGCGCTTCAATCAAGCCGGCGGTAAACAATAGACTTATGGCAAAGGATTCGAAGAACTTAGCGAGATAAATCCACTCAAAATCGAATTAAAACGCCAACAAGCAGCCTAACAAAGGTGTTTTTATTCTGTCCTATTTATGGGGTGCAGTGCCTACCCTTAATTAGGAGTTTTTATTTAAATATGAAATTATAAGACTTTAGTTCGCATGATTTTGCTACTAATGAAAGCAATTTCATGATATAATTTAACTAAAGGAGGTGGTTTCATGCTTATAAGTTTTTTTCTAGCAATTAGTGCTTTAGTAGTATCATTATATACGCGCTGGACTTGGTTATTATGGTCCATTGCAGCTGTTCTTTTTGCCATGTTTTTTGGGATAGAAGGCCAAGCAATATTGCACTATTTAATCTTTATGATTGGTGTCATATTGCTGATTCTTGAGGTGTATATACCAGATTTAGGTTTAACAGGATCAGTTGGCTTAATCGCTTTTATTTTAGGTTTATGGCTAAAGTTTCAAGATTTATCGACTGTTACTCTAATTGTATTAGCTAGCTTAGCGATTGTTCTCATTTTATTCTTGATTTTTAATAAGATGGGTTACAATTTGCAGTTTAGTCCCGATTTTATCTTGGATAAAGCAATTAACAAAGATGCAAATTCCAATTCAGAGACTAAGGATCATACTTATCTTGCAAGCTTAGTTGGTAAAGAAGGAATAACGGTAGGAGGCTTGAGGCCGGTTGGTAAAATAAAAGTCGATGATCATTATTTTGAAGCATACAGTCTAGAAGAGATGATAGCTGCTAACCAACCGATTAAAATTGTCAAAGTTGTTGACAAAAAAATTTATGTAAGGAGCGAAATGAATGGATAATTTTTATCTGGATGAAGGGTCACCCATAGTGATGACTGTAGTTATTATTTTATTACTGATTTTCTTGATTTCAGTGTTCTTAAGATTTGTTCCAATTGGCTTATGGGTAACTGCTTATTTTTCCGGCGCTAAAGTTTCAATAGGTGATTTAATAGGGATGCGCTTAAGAAGAGTTAAGCCTGCTTATATTGTTAATCCCTTAATTAAAGCCACCAAAGCCGGTGTACCGATTACAACTGATCAATTAGAAGCTCATTTTTTAGCAGGTGGAGACGTTAACCAAGTGGTTGATGCCTTGATAGCTGCCCAGCGTGCTAATATTGATTTAGAGTTCGAACAAGCTGCCGCTATTGATTTAGCAGGGCGAAATGTTTTTGAAGCCGTTCAAGTTTCAGTTAACCCGAAGGTTATTGAAACACCGGTTATTGCAGGTGTAGCTATGGATGGTATTGAAGTTAAAGCCAAAGCTAAAGTTACTGTACGTGCTAATATTGAACGATTAGTAGGTGGTGCGGGTGAAGAAACAATCATTGCCCGTGTAGGGGAAGGTATTGTAACGACTGTAGGTTCAGCTTCGACCCACTCCATTGTATTGGAAAATCCCGATTCCATTTCGCAAACAATCCTTAGAAAAGGTTTAGACTCAGGAACTGCTTTTGAAATACTTTCGATTGATATTGCTGACGTTGACGTCGGCCGTAATATTGGAGCTAAATTACAAACCGATCAAGCGGAAGCAGATAAGAAGATTGCTCAAGCTAAGGCTGAAGAGCGTCGTGCAGTAGCCGTTGCTCAAGAGCAAGAAAATATTGCCGAAGTTCAGAAAATGCGTGCCAAGGTGGTTGAAGCGGAATCTCAAGTTCCTCTAGCTGTTGCTGAAGCCTTCCGTAATGGGCGTATCGGTATTAAGGATTATTATGATTTAGAAAATATTCAATCAGATACACAAATGCGTGAATCGATTGCAAAAAGTGGTATGCCACATAATAATGAAAATGAGTGATTATAATGGGATTTTTTGAAATAATAATTCTGGGATTTATTATCAACTATTTCGGTTCAAAAATAAAAAAAATGAATCGTCAGAATGGTTCTTTTGATTCCATTAAGGATAAAATGTTTCAAAGTTTAGATCAATTAGAAACAACTACTTATCATGAAAAGTATCCCAATCTCGATAATTTCTTTGAGACCGATGAAGAATCAGAGAAAAAATTTGAATCAGAAGTTAATAAAATTCAAGAAGGAAAGATTGATGTAGATTCTCAAACAATCGATCGTTTAAAAAGAAAATATCGAAAGGATATACAATCTTTTTCTAACGATTTAAAAAAACAAGTAAATCAATTGATTGAGCAAGGTCCTCAAGCAGTTAAAGATAAAGCTATTCAATTGTCGGCATATCACCCTAACCGTGAAAAATTATTAGAAATTGCTAAATACTACGAGGATTTTGTGAATGAATTTCAAGAGCATCCTAGCAAAGGAGATTTAATCGCTAAATCTTCAACGGTTACCCAAGATTTTAATGATTTTTCTGATATGGACTATGAAATGGAACAATTCATTATTGAAGGGGAAGAGTTAGCTGAGTTTAGTCAACCAATGCAGGTTCAACGATTAAGCTCTCGAGAGGATTCTACCAACCATTCCAATCAGTTAAAAGAAGCCATTATATGGTCAGAAATTCTAGGACCGCCTAGGTCTAGAAAATAAAAAAATCCTATTCTGTTATTTATCAGAATAGGATTTTTTTTTATCGCTGCCAAAGGCATTATAAAATACTTTTACCATTTGTTTAAAGTTCTTTCGCGCTTCGATAATCGATTGATTGAGATTTATTAAATGATATTGTCTTAAATCATTTCTAAAAAATTGAATATACTGTTTAGCAAAATCACGCAAATCCTTTTGCAAGGATGGGTCAAATTGTCTAAAACGGTAATGAACTTTGTTAAGATAATAGGTTGGCTGATTAATGAGTTGGTTAATCGATTGCGCTTCACAGGCATCAATTAAGTCAATTAGAGCAGAGATAATACGTTTTCGTCTGGCGGGAGAGTTTCGCAAGATCCAGTTTTTATTGATTTGATTGATACTTTGGCTGGTGATTGTTAATTGTTTCGCTCGTTGAAATTGTTTCCCTTCAATTTTCCAATTTGCTAGATTATGTTGCATCAGTCCACGCTTTTTACTTTTAATTATAATGGCTTTTTGATCATGGAAAAGCAAGTTACCAATAATACTATCTTCAGGAATAATACGGATATGCTTTTGGTTCACACGTTTCATCTTATTTTGACGCAAGTTAACGGTATGAAAGCCAGGTGAATCCAAAGTGTATATTATTTTAATCTGACTAATAGTTTCAAGAGACATTTGGCTAGCTGCATAGAGAGCTAAGTGGCCTCCTTTAGAATGTCCTCCTAATATTAAATGACTGGTTGGATGAGCTTGAATGACTTTTTCAAGGTATTGGCTCGCAATAATTTGTGCCGGAATGGATGATTGGTAGGTGAGGATGATATCCTCCTTCCAACCTACTATCATGTCATCGGTGCCACGAAAAGAAACGAAAAGGAAGTTGTTTCCTAAATCTACTAATAGAAAGGCTGACTGAGTTTCTAATTTAAAGTCTATTGAGTTTAAAAAACCACTAATTCTTAAATTTTTAAACCGACGATAGTCTGCGATTTTTTTAATCAGTTGACTCCTAAAAGGATTGGCCATTGTTTGATCGGTTTCTTGAAAATATTGGTTAAAGGGTTGGTATAGTCTAGCTAGATGCTTAAAAGTTAAACCATCTTTAAAATCCATTGAATCGGTAAAAAACCGATCGATAGGGAGGTAGGTTAGTTCTAAGATAATCGCAGCATCTAGTTCATTAAAGGGTTCCTCTTGAAAGCTTAATTGACCATATTGCTCTAAATAAGTATATAATGATGACATGCTGACACCTCCTAGCTCTTAGTTTAGCCGAATGGAGCGTTATAAAGCAAATGTATGAGTGAAAAAAGTAAAGTTGAATTAAAATAGTTTAAAAGCAAAAATTCATTGTCAACCGTAAATGAAAATGTCCTGAAATTTTAAAAATTTGCGGGATAAAACTA
>NZ_JBNUPL010000023.1:0-22533 GCF_050409445.1 Facklamia sp. P13055 | reverse complement strand
ATTCCTTCTGCTTTTTAACAATAAAAAATGAAGAGCATTGATAAGCTCTTCATTTAACATTTGATATTCACTATATTCTAAGGATACAACTTAATCTTAATCCATTCTCGCTGTTTCAATTAATCCATATCGACCATCTTTACGGCGGTAAACGATATTAATTTCGTTTGTTTCTCCTTCTTTATATACGAAGAAGTCATGGCCTAGCATATTCATTTGTAAGACTGCTTCTTCTGAATCCATCGGTTTTAAAGCAATTCGCTTTGAACGAACTATTTGTAAATCGGGTTCGCTTTCATCTTCATGATTATTTACATTTGAAGCTTGTACCAAATCTGATGTAGTAATTCCTTCGAAGCCTTTTTCACGTGATTTGCGATTAATTTTAGTCTTATATTTCCGTACTTGTCGCTCTAATTTATCAACTACAAAATCAATACTCGCATATAAATCAGGTGTTGTCTCTTCAGCTCTGAGCACTAAGAAAGATAAAGGAATAGTTACTTCTGCCTTTGCTGTTTTATCAGGATAAACCCTCAAATTTACATAGGCAGTTGCATTCGGTACATCATTGAAAAAACGCTCAAGTTTTGAAACTTTCTTTTCGGCGTATTCTCGAATAGCTTGAGTAACCTCGATATTTTCTCCACGAACATTATAGTTAAACATAAATATCCCTCATTTCCTCTCTATTTGGTCTAAGGCTAATGAGCCATAAACCCAAAAGCTATTACTAGCTTAAAATTATTATAACACATGCCCACATCGATTGAAAGCGCTACACATTCTAAGCAAGTGATTGATTTCTTGCTAAAGTAATACTTTTTAAATCCATTTCTTCTTTAGCAATAGCTTCAAAATGTTGAACTATCTCTAATTTTGCTTGTATCATAGTTGCCCCTGTTGTATAAACATCATCAAAAATCATTAGACCTTTCTTTTCTTTTAATTTTTCTTTTTCTATATTTATCCAAGCAAATGGACGATTGAGTGTTAAACGATCTTTTCGACTTTTTGCTGCTTGTCTAATTTCATTTCCAATGTAATGGAAGGGACAACAATAAGGGATGTGGGCTATTTCTAATAAATATGCGGTCGGATGAAACAATCTCCTTTTCAAGCTTGATTCAGAGCTAGGTAAAATTAACCAAAGGTAGTTTGGATAGTGTTTATATGTTTTCTTTAAGACTTGCTTCATTACATTCGCCATCCGGCAATCTCCATCATATTTATAACGAGTGATCCAATTTTTAAAACCAGCATTGTAGTCAAATAAGGCTTGATTGTTTATTAGCTTTAGAGGATATTTTTGGCGCCAGCGATAACAATCTAGACAGTAATTCTCATCAGTATCTTTGATTCTATAAGTAGTTTGATAGTGGTTGCTACCATCTAATTTTCTTCCACAGGCTCTGCAACTTTCACTCTGATAATGATAAGGAACGAATGATTTTAAACAGTCTGAACACAATGGTTCAAATTCAATAGCTTGCCAGGAAAATAACTGTTGCCAACTTAAATCACGTTTGTAATTTTTCTGGCACATCAAACAGACCCTTTCATCAAGCATTTGCATTTAAAAGTCCTCTCTTGCTCGCTAACTGATTCATTCCCTTAATTTCTATAGCCGCTCTTTTCATTTCTTTTGTAATACCATAATGACCAAAAACAACTTTACCTGATGGATAAGCAGCCTTCCTTCCTACCCTGCCACTCATTTGAACTAAAGCTGATTTAGAAAAAAGAGGGTCCTCAGCACCAAGGACAAACACATGACAGTTTTCAAAAGTTACTCCCCTTTCAAGAATGGATGTAGAGATTAGTATGTCATAATGACCTTTGCGCATTTTTTCTACCTTTTGATGTCTTAGAGGATCTGTTGAATATACATAGGTAAGTCTAAG
This sequence comes from Facklamia sp. P13055, assembly GCF_050409445.1. Classification (NCBI taxonomy): domain Bacteria; kingdom Bacillati; phylum Bacillota; class Bacilli; order Lactobacillales; family Aerococcaceae; genus Facklamia; species Facklamia sp. P13055. The sequence continues at coordinate 20,629 of NZ_JBNUPL010000023.1, read as the reverse complement.
GCCTTTAAAAAGTTTCTCTAACCACTCAGATAATAGAATTGCCAACTTGATATTGGCTATAAAAATTAGTTTTCGACCTTCAAGCGCAATAAAATGTTTTAGGCTTAAGAGAAGTTTGGAATTCTTTTGTTGATTTACTAAGTTAGTTTTCCAATCTCCCAACCACAAAAATATGGGTTCAACCAAAGGAAAACCATGAAATCGCGCTGGTAAAATGGTCTGGTGAATCAAGCCTTTTTTGACCGCTTCCACAATTTTTTTATCCGGTGTTGCTGTCAGAAAGATTAATTTACCCTTCTTTTTAACTGCTCGATTTACCGCGAAATGTAAACTCTCATTATCAACATAGGGAAAGGCATCTACTTCATCCACTATTACTAGGTCAAAGGCTTGAAAAAACCTTAGCAACTGATGGGTAGTTGCTATTAAAATTTCACAGGGCTCATATTTTGTTTCACTCTTTCCATGAAGCAAAAGAACTTTGACCGAATTAAAAGCAGCTTTAATTCTTGGAAAAAGTTCAATGCACACGTCAACTCTTGGAGAGACTAAAGCTATCTTTCCATCCTTTCTTAATATTTCATCGATTATTGGAAAAAGCATTTCTGTTTTACCAGCTCCCGTTACAGCATGGATTAAATGTGGGTGACTACTATCATCCAATTGTTCCGCAACTTCTTGTGAAGCCTTATTTTGCTGTGGCGAAAGTTTCCCTTGCCAGGTGAGAAAGGATTTTTGATTTCTTATAGTTAAAGGTTGATTGTTTGGTAAATAATAAAGCAAATCGTTACTACAAATTCGTCCCATTTGAAGACACGAACAACAATATATAATCTTCTTTTTATTAAAATAAAACTTATAGTATTGTTGTTGATCTTGACAATTGCACCTGGAACAAAGGATGTGCTTTTGTTTTATTTGTATAGCAGGCATTGCGTGTAGATGATTAAATATCGTCTCTAATTTCCAGCTGGATTGAGAAAGATATTTATCCCAGATTATTGTTACTTCTCTTTGAGTCATTAATTGACCAATAAAATACTCTTTCCACTCCATCAAAAAAATCTCCTTCCATGTCTTTTTATAAAGTACACAGAAGGAGAATAATTAGTGCTATTATTTACTTGTTTAATTAGGATCGTAATTAGGCATTATGGCCAAGCCAATACAACCTTTTCCGGTATGTGTACCGATAACAGGGCCGATCGAGTTAATTTCTATATCAGAGATCGTTAACTCTTTTTCAATTAATTCTACAACCACACTACATTCGTCTTTAGCATTGGCATGTGTCATCATAAGCTGAATACCTTGGGGATATGATTCAATTGCTTCTTTAATTAGTTGAATCCATCTAGCATACACCTTTTTATTAGTACGGATTTTTTCAAAGAGAAGAATATTTCCTTCCTCATCAAAATGCAATAAAGGACGAATTTTAAGCAATTGGCCTAGTGTAGCAAAACCTGCATTTAAACGTCCACCTTTAACTAGGTTCTCTAACTCTTCGACCATCAAATAAGTTTGTGTATGATTTGCTTGCCAAGTTAGTTCAGCCACGATATCTTCTAATTCCTTATCCGCTTCGAGTCCTTTTAAGGCTTTCCTTGCCAAACCTTCAATGACTATGCATGAAGACTTAGAATCGATAATATAACTTTGAATACGATCTTGGTATTCAGTTAGTACCGATTGCGCTAAAGCTAAAGTTCCTGATATTTTTGAAGATAGATGGATAGCTATGACTGCTTGAAAACCTTCTTCAACAATCTGATCCATCAATTGGTAGTAGTCACCTGGATGTGGTTGAGAAGATTTAGGTAATCGATCACTTTTTTCCATATACTGATAAAACCGCGTCTGCTCATCAATATCAGATGAATCTTTAAAAACAGTCCCATCATCAAAAATAACACTAAGATCGACTTGAAAAACGTTTGATTGACTGGCTATTTCCTGGTTTAAATATGCTGTAGAATCTACTATAATTGCTGTTTTCATTTTTCACTACCATTCCCTGTCTGACTAATAATCAGTTGTTTTTTAAATATGTTACACTGTTTAAAGAATCTATATGTTATCTATTATCCTAACATAAATGAAAGGAAAGCTATATGTTTAATTATTTAAGTATCCAAAAAGAAATTGTACATGAAATTGAAATAAAAAAATCTCGTTTTATTTGTTTTCTGTTTCCAATCAAAAGTGAAGAAGAATTTAATCAACACTTGCTTAGTATACAAAAAAAGCATTATAAAGCAAATCACCACTGCTATGCTTTTAGTTTAGAGGCTGACTCAAGTATTCAACGCATGAGTGACGATGGCGAACCAAGTGGTACAGCAGGTCTACCAATGCTTGAAGTTCTTAAAAAAGAGGAATTAACTTTTGTCGCAGCCATTGTTGTTCGCTATTTTGGTGGAAACAAGTTAGGTGCAGGTGGTTTAATTCGCGCTTACACCCAAGTAGTTAGTGAAAGCTGCCAATTGGCCAATAAAATTAAAAATGTTAACCAGACCCTTCTTCAAATTGAAATGGATTATGCACAGCTTGATCGCTTTAATCATAATCTTGCTCAAATGCCTGGCTTACCTTCTGTTCTAACCATCGAATATCTCGAAAAAATTCAAATGACAATCGCTATTCATTCTGACTTCCTAAAGGAATTTGATAGCTATTTAGTCAATTTTTTAAGTGGACAAGTTAAAATAGACAGTTTAGGTAATCGAGATATAAATATACCTTTTAAAACTTAAAAAGATTCATTTGTTTGGAGACTCTTTTCCAATATGCACAGTAAAATAAACCATTGCTACAATCAATACCATTGTCATCACCCATATCAGCCACTTTAAATTAGGAAAGGCATGGAGGGCTAGGGTAATCAATGAAAAAACGGCAGATAAAGCCATCATCATTTTATTGATTGAACTTTCATTATAACCCCTTCGCAGTAACCGATGATGGATATGCTCTTTGTCTCCTTCAGTAACCGGGGTTCGTTGGTGTAAACGCCTCATGAAGGCAAAAACAGTATCAAAAAGTGGAACAGCAAATAAAAGTATTGGAAAAATAAAAGAGTAAAGACTGGCGTTTTTTAGATTAGTAACGGTTAAACTAGCGTACATAAATCCAATAAATAAAGCCCCAGTATCTCCCAACATAATTTTAGCAGGTGGCCAATTAAATATTAAAAAACCAGCAATTGCTGCAAATAAAAATAACAACTTTAATACAAAATCCAATTGAATGGTTAAAGAAAAACCTAAAGTTATTATAACCATTGAAAAAAGACTCACCAGGCTAACACTTGAAGCTAGGCCATCAATCCCATCTAATAAATTTAATGCATTAGTTACTAAATAAATCCATACTATGGTTAAGAGATATTTCAAACCATTAAAAAGTAATGGGTCTTCAAAATTAATGAGTTGAGATGAAAAAGAAATGTCACTATAAAAATAGACATAATGACAGGCGATTAAAATACCGATTGATTTTTTTAAAGCAGATAAATTTAACCTATCATCTAAAACGCCCGTTACAAGGATAATTAAGGAGGCTACAAAAAGACTCCCTTGCTTATCCCAAAGAGTAAAAGGATTTAATAAGTAATAGCTTAACCAATATGCCATAAATACAGCAATACCACCGTAAGCAGGTGGTGTTCTTTTGCTATTATTCTCTCTATTCTTAAAATCAAGGGGCTTTGTAAAATTAAGCAACTTTAATAAGGAATAGGAAAATGCTAATGACAATATGAAAGCAAGCACTACCCTCATTATTATTTCCAGTACAATGGACATTATTTCATCTCCTTAAATCAAGATTCCCTCCAAAACTGATCAAAGACAGTGACTGGCAGATGGCGTTTATGTTGGCTACTTAAGTACCATTTTTCAATTATTGCTGCTTCATGGTCTTTTACTTCACGTCCTGTCAAATAACGATCAATGGTTTGATAAGAAACACCCAACGCTTCTTCATCGGATAACATAGGACGGTCTTCTTCTAAATCGGCTGTCGGTATTTTTTGATAAAGGTCTGCCGGACAGTTTAGGGACTGTAGCAACTGCTTACCCTGATCTTTGGTTAAGCGCCACAAAGGCATTACATCCGCTGCCCCATCTCCATATTTAGTAAAGAATCCTGTGACACTCTCTGCTGCATGGTCACTTCCTACTACAACACCTGAAAACTGTCCTGCTACCGCATATTGCATCACCATACGCTGTCTCGCTTTAATATTTCCTTTATTAAAATCGCTAACTTCAATTTGTTCTTTTTTCAAAGCTTGAACAACTCCTAAAGTCGCCTCTTCAATATTTAGATTTAAAATTCGGTCTGGTGCAATAAAATCTAGAGCCTTTAGTGCATCTTCTTCATCATTTTGGACAGCATAAGGAAGTCGTATAGCAATAAATTGATACTGGTTATCGTTTGTTTCAGTTCGGATTTCTTCAATAGCCATTTGCGATAATTTCCCTGCTAAAGTGGAATCTTGTCCTCCACTAATACCTAATACCAATGACTTTAAACCTGCATTTTGATAGAGATAATCTTTCAAAAAGTTAATAGATCGCCGAATTTCAGCTTCTGGTTCAATCCTTGGTGAAACTTTTAAATTCCCTATGATTTCTTTTTGCAATTGTCTCATATTATTCTCCTTATCAGAATTGATCTGTTTGAAACGCCTCAACTCTTAAATCAACTTGGTCGCGAACCTCTTGTATACTATCCATTTTCAAATCGTATAATTTTTGCGATAAATCAACTGGATAAACTTGTGGATTTAAAATGCGCTTATGCTCTTCCCATAAGCAGTTAATCTTATCCTCTGAATAATCTTTAATAGTTAATATATCTGGTAAATCATATACTTGCTGACCCTCTTTGTATATATCTATTAAAAGTGGACGCGCTTCAAAGTCCTTAACAGTTTTATTGATATAGGTATGAACTGGATGGAACATGAAAAGTTCCTCTAAAAGATCGGGCCTTTCATCTATTAAAGCAATATAGTCACCTTCCACCTTGCCATCTTTTTTTCGAGTAATTCGCCAAACTTGTTTCATACCGGGTGTAGTGATTTTTTCTGTATTGGAAGAAATTTTAATTGTCGGTACAATCTCACCTTTGTCATCTTCGATTCCAACTAATTTATAAACAGCACCTAGAGCAGGCTGGTCATAAGAAGTTATTATTTTAGTTCCAATACCCCAATCGTTGATTTTTGCACCCTGCATTCGTAAGTTTAAAATGGTTTTTTCATCCAAATCATTGGAAGCTATTATGCGCGCTTCGGTGAAACCTGCTTCGTCCAATTGCTCACGAATTTTTTTTGATTGGTAAGCCATATCTCCCGAATCAATTCGAACACCGATAAAATTGATTTTGTCACCCATTTCTTTAGCTACTTTTATAGCGATAGGTATGCCTGAACGTAATGTGTCATAAGTATCTACTAAGAAGACGACATCACGATGCGTTTCAGCATAAGCTCTAAAAGCTTGATACTCATCTCGGTAAGCTTGTACCAAAGAATGAGCGTGAGTACCAGAAACAGGAATACCAAATAATTTCCCAGCCCTAACGTTTGAAGTTGAATCAAAGCCTCCAATAAAGGCTGCACGCGTTCCCCAAATAGCCGCATCCATTTCTTGCGCTCTTCTAGCACCAAATTCAGAAATTTTATCCCCTTCACCCACTACCGAACGAATACGTGATGCCTTTGTGGCAATTAAAGTTTGGAAATTTATTATATTTAAAATAGCTGTTTCAACTAATTGGCACTGACCAAGTGGTCCTTCAACTTGCATCAAAGGTTCGGTTGCATAACAAAGCTCGCCTTCTTGCATAGACCTAACAGATAACTCTAGTTTCATATCTGCCAAGTATTGAATAAATGTTTCGGGGTATATTTCTAAGCTTCTTAGATAATCCAAGTCAGTCGCTGAGAAATGAAATTGATTCAAATAGTGAACAACTCTTTCTAAACCAGCAAAAATAGCGTAGCCATTGTTAAAAGGGTTTTTGCGAAAGTAGACTTCAAAAACAGCCAGTTTTCGATCAATCCCTTTTTCCCAATATGTTTTCAACATATTGATTTGATAAAGATCGGTGTGGGTCATTAAGCTGTCATCAGAATATTTATAGATCATTTTAATCTCCTCAACTGAATAATTTTATTTATTGTATCATACTATTGCCCTCAATGTTGATTCAAAAAGAGTGCATAAGTTATAAGCTCATTATAAAAAAGCCTTTAGTTGAATGCTCAACTAAAGGTTTTTACTAACTACTCTTCTATGGTGTTTTCTTCAGAAGTTTGCATGGCCTCCAAAGGAACCTGAATATTAAAGCTTTGACCATACTGGTCAAAGTCAAAATTAGCCGAAATACTTATAAGCTCTGGTAAATTAGACCGGTCTGTTTGACTCACTGAATCGATAAAAACTTTAGGGTCTGTGTCAATCATAAAGGAAAAGTTCTTTATCAGCCCTGTCACACTCTCATATGTAACAGTCATTTGTGGATTCATATTAAAGAAATCTTCAAACATATCAGGATTCAAGATTTCCCCCAGAGATTCTTCATATTCTCGGTCGATGGGTTGTCCCAGATCTTCTGATTGCTCAATCGCTTTGTTAGCTGATTGCTTAACCAACTGTTTTAAATCGATTGCCTTATCTAAATCATTGTAAAAGCTAGCTCCATTAATATCTTTTTTCAACTTAAAAAGATAATCTTGACCTTTTTCTTCAAATTCAAAGTATTTATCAATAAATGTTTTGGCCTCTGAAGTCATTTCGCTTTCTACTAAGCCATTTGATACATTTTTAAAGGATGCTTGAAGACTATCTAAGATATCTTCTTCTGATACCGTCCATTCTGAAGTCTTCCACTCTTTAGATTGAGTGTTGTAAATATAATTAAATCCTTCTTTAGCATAGCTTTCAAAACCTACAGCCTCTGAACCTACAAATGGAGAAACAATTTTTGCTACCATTTGTAAAGCAATCGGTTGAGCATTTACTAATGCGTCAATTTCTAGGTTTCCAAAATCACTGGTCATATTTTGCGAGGAAATTTTCACACCTACTGTACCTTCCATATGAAAGGATTGGAATTCTTGTTGGTTTGCTTTTACCGCCACATCTTGCCAAGCATCTGAAACTGTTTCTTGAGCACTCACATAAGACTGAGGGATTAGCAGCAGATTAACCATTATCATTAAAAAAAGTGTTTTTACCTTATTACGTTTATTCATAATATCCTCCTTATAATTTACTAGCAAAAGCCTAACATAAACAATAAACAACATCTAGAAATAGCTTACTCATAAATATGAATTTTGGATTGAAAATCCTTCCATGAAGGTTGGCAGAGATCTTCTTGGTCTAAACCTCTTGAAGAAACCTTATCAAATAATATTTTTAATGTTTGAAACAACAATTTAAAATCAAAGGCTAATGAGTAATTTTTAATATAGAGCAGATCAAAGTTTAATTTATTATTAAAGTCTGTAGCATATTTTCCATAGACTTGAGCATAGCCAGTGATTCCTGCACGTACATGATGACGCAATTCATAATAAGCATTTTCTTGACTAAATTGATTAACAAAAAAAGGACGTTCAGGTCGCGGTCCAACGAGCGACATATCACCTTTTAACACATTGATTAATTGTGGAAGTTCATCAATCCGAGTAGTGCGAATAAACTTTCCTACCCTCGTCACTCGTGAATCATTAGAACTAGCTAATACGGGTCCAGATTTTTCTTCAGCCGTTTGAGTCATTGAACGAAATTTTAAAATGTTGAAAGGTTTAGATCCTTTTGTAATTCTAACTTGACGATAAAAAATTGGTCCCCTACTGTCTAGTTTTACAGCTATGGCTGTTATTAACATGATAGGCGAAGCTAAAATTAATAAAAGAAGAGAAGAAGCAATATCAATCGTCCTTTTGATAATAGCTTGTTCAAAAGCAATTGAAAAAGTAGATACTTCAATTAAACTTTCATCTTCAAAGCTCATTATATTTGGATTAACCATCATTAAATTTGCAAAGTTAGTCGATAAAAAGAGCTTTTTGTTATTCCGCATCAAATAATCGTATATTTTTAGTCGTTCTGTTTCTTCGATATAACCAGTAAGGTAAACAATATCGACCGCATCCGATAATTTAACCACACGCTGGTAATAATCTGACAAGACTACATGAGTTACCTCATGTCTACGATTGGTCATTCTATCAAAATTAACCACTGCATTTAACGCCTTTTTATTCTCCCCTACGACTAAAACTCGTTTACGGCCAGATAATCGATGATAAAGGATGTAAGCTACAGCATTAAATAAATATACCAATATTGTCCCTACGAAAAGGTTAAGTAAAATAACAGATCGCGGAAAAGTTAGCCAAGACCCAGCATAAGTAACGGCCATCATAAAAAAAGACAAAAATAATTGAGATAGCATGGTAAAGTAGAAAAGGTCCATTAAAGTTTTATTATAAAATATATAGGTACCAAAGAAGAAGTTGATCAAAATAAAACCTATTGCTATCCAGAAATAACTTGATTCAAAAGCTATAAAATTTCTATAGGGAATTTGGCCTGAAAATTTTAAATAAAAGGATAATAGAATTCCTAAAAGACATACCAGTGAACCCATTATAACTACAACAAAGCGTAATAAATTATTCCATTCTTTTCGATGGTTCATAATAAAACCTCTTTCTTTCCGTTGGTTCTTACTCATTATACCGACTTCTTTAAAAAATAACCATCAACATTTAGTCTGATTAATTTTTACGCTCTCATATATTTGTATTGAAATAACTTAAGCTCGTCCCATCTAATTTAAAGATAGAACGAGCTTAAGCTTCAAATAAAAAATTTACAATTAAAGTCTACTCAATGATAGTGAATTTTTCATTGAAAAGAGGTGAAACAGAACGGTTCTCGTGAATACGTTTAATTGCTTCAGCAATTAAGTGTGCAACAGACACAATTTCAATTTTATCAATTTTTTTGTCTTCAGGCAGTAGAATGGTGTCTGTAACAATTACCTTCTTGATAACAGAAGTTTGCAATCTTTCTAAAGCTGGCCCAGAAAGAACCGGGTGAGTACAGGTGGCATAAACTTCTTTGGCTCCACGATCAATCAAAGCTTGAGCAGCGATTGTAATTGTTCCTGCCGTATCAATCATGTCATCAATTATCACTGCTGTTTTATCTTTAACATCTCCAACAATACTCATCACTTCTGCAACGTTAGGACGTGGGCGACGTTTATCAACAATAGCAATTGGTGCCTTTAAAAATTCTGCTAGTTTTCGTGCACGAGTTACGCCGCCATGGTCAGGTGATACAACAACAACATCATCGCCAAAAAGTTTGTTATCAATAAAGTAATTTGCCAGTAAAGGAGCACCTAATAAATGATCTACAGGTATATCGAAAAACCCTTGAATTTGGGCAGCGTGTAAATCCAATGCCACTACACGGTCTGCTCCTGCTTGCTCTAACATATTTGCTACCAATTTAGCTGTAATTGGTTCACGAGACTGTGCTTTACGGTCTTGACGTGCATAACCATAGTAAGGAAGCACTACATTGATTGTTTTTGCTGATGCGCGACGCAAAGCATCAATCGTAATTAATAATTCCATTAAATTATCATTAACTGGTGAGGAGGTCGATTGTACGATATATACATGTGCCCCCCTAGTCGATTCATCAATATTTACACGTATCTCTCCATCAGCAAACCTAGATAAAGAAATTTCACCTAATTCTACTCCAACAGCTTTTGCAATTGCTGCCGCTAACTTTTCGTTAGAACTTAATGCAAAGATCTTTAATTTTGGATCCTTATAGTGTTCACTTGCCAACCAAATCCCTCTTTCCTTAAATTTATTTATTGATGTATTTAGTCCAATAACCTAACTTATTAACCTGTTCGCTACGTGAAATAGCTAAGGCTTCCGCTTCAACATCCTTTATAATAGTTGAACCAGCAGCTATAAAGGCACGGTCCCCAATCTCAAGTGGAGAGACGATATTAGAGTTACTTCCAAGAAATACTTGATCGCCGACTTTCGAACGATATTTTCTTTTACCATCATAGTTACAAAAAATAACACCACAGCTTACATTGACATCTTTTCCTAATTCAGCATCACCGATATAGGCTAAGTGACCTGCTTTGGTATCTTTACCTAGTTGAGAATTTTTAACTTCAACAAAATTCCCAATACGGACGCCCTCTGCCAAATAGCTATTCGGTCTTAAATGCGCAAAAGGTCCTATTTTTGCTTTATCTTCAACCTTTGATTTCTCAATAACTGACTGAGTAATTATTACTGAGTCCCCTACTTGGCTATCTACAATCTCACTGTTGGCACCAATTCTTACTGATTTACCAATAAATGTTTCGCCCTTAAGCTGAACTCCCCCCTCAATCACCGTATCTTCACCAATTTTTACATCCGCTTCAACATAAGTCATTTCAGGATTAATAAAGCTCACGCCATTTCGCATATGATTTGTAATGATACGTCGGTTCATTAGCTGCTGAGCTTTAGAAAGCGCTACTCGATCATTCACTCCAATTGATTCTGCAAAATCATCCATATTAAAAGCATGAACTTTTTTTCCTTGTTTTTGAAGAATTTCAATAATATCTGGTAAATAATACTCGCCCTGGGCATTCCGATTGCTCACTGATTTCAAAGCTTTAAACATACTTAAATTATCAAAAATGTAGGTCCCTGTATTAATCTCATCTATAATAAGTTCTTTTGACGAAGCGTCTTTTTGCTCCACAATTTTAAGAACTTGGCCTTCATCATCACGAACAATTCGACCATAACCAGTAGGATCTGAGGTTCTTGCAGTCAAAACGGTTGCTTTTGAACCTGTGCTTTCATGATGCTCAAAGAGTTTAGTTAATGTTTCTCCTGACAATAAGGGTGTATCTCCACATATAACTAAGGTACTTCCTTTTTCATTTGCCAGAAGATTCTCAGCTTGGAGTACTGCATGACCTGTTCCTAATTGCTCGGATTGAAAAGCAAAATCAGTAAGGTTTTTTAATTCTTCTTTCACTAAATCTGCCCCATTACCAACAATAGTTACGATCTGCTCGGCACGACTTTCCAAGACTGATCGAACAACATGTTCTGCCATGGAAATTCCACTAATTTTATGGAGAACTTTAGGTAAGGCTGACTTCATGCGTGTACCTTTGCCAGCTGCTAAAATAACCGCCATTCTTTTCATTCACTCACACTCCTTCTATCTGCGACATTTACCCTTATATTATATCTATTTAAGGACCATATGGCTATGCAGTTTCCTAATTAAAAAAATTTCCTGCTTCAATTTCCAATTGATAATGACCTAACTCATTGTTATAACGTAATTGAGTTTCAAAAAGAGCGTGATAATTTGGAATACTCATTCGATTTTTTACCTTATTCTCTGCAAAAACGCATATTCCAGCTGCTTGCGAATCAAATTCTTCAATTAAATTTAAAAGCCCTGTTAATGTTCCGCCATTACGAAGAAAATCATCCACAATTAATACACGACTTTGCGATTGCAAAGCTGACTTCGAGAGTTCCATTTTCTTAACAGTCTGCGTAGAACCCGAAGTATAATTAATCGAAATGGTTGATCCTTCTCCAGAGGTAGATTCTCGACGTACCACAACATAAGGTTTGTTTAGATATAATGCTACTGCCGCTGCTAATCCTATCCCTTTAGCTTCTATGGTAAGAATGGTATCAATCTCTTTATCTGCATATTTAGCTGCAATAAGTTGAGCAATCGGATTTAAAACACTCGGATCTTGTAGTAGGTCATTCACGAAAATATAGTTTCCTGGGAGAATTCTCTTACCTTGAGAGAGTCGCTCTTTTACTTGACGCTGAATAATTTCAACTTCCTCTCCCGACAGATGTGGACGAAAAATAACACCTCCTGTTTTACCAGTCAATGTTTCAAGTTGCCCTAGTTGCATTTCATCAAAAACTCCTCTGACCATTCCCAAATCTTCACTAATTGATGATTTAGCACATTGAAATTTATGCGCAAAATCTTGTAAGTTTAAGAGTTGGTTGGGATTATTCATTAGTTGTTGGGTAATTGCTATTAAGCGCTGGTTTCGTTTATATTTTTTTATCATTTATAAAAAGCCTCCTTTTCCAAACATTAAGCAAACTTTATCATTATTTGTTCGAATTTTCAACAAAAAATCTCTATCGAAAAAGAGTTCTAACAGCTGTTAGAACTCTTAAAAATTATCAATGCTTATGTTTGCGTAAGTATCTTTGTAGGCTTTGAACAACAGCTACTAAAACGAATATCAAAATAAATATTAAAGTAATAGATGCTCCAGGAGGGGTGTCTAATCTGTAGGAAGCGAATAATCCCAAGTAAATTCCCACGATGTTTATCACAAAACCAATCGCTATTGCTTGTTCAAAGGACCTAGAAAGTCTAATAGCTGTTGAAGAAGGAATCACAATTAATGCTGATACTAATAAAACACCAACAATTGGCATCATAATGGAAATAGCAACCCCTGTTAAAATTGAAAAACAAGTTGAAATAAAACGAACCGGCAGTCCTGCTGTTTTAGCAGTAGCTTCATCAAAAGATATAATATAAAGTGGTTTTCTAAAAATTAGATATAAGCATAAAATCACCAGCGCTAGTCCAATTAATAAATAAACCTCTTGGTCTTGAATTAAGATAATCGATCCAAACAGATATTGGTCTACTTTAAATACACCACTATTGGAATTAAAGCTTAGAAGAAACAAGGCTAAAGCCATACCAGTGGACATCATTAAAGCCACAGATATTTCAGTGAAATGTCTATACACCGTTCTAAGATACTCAATTCCCAGTGAAGCAATCACAACAATCACTATGGTCGAGTATGTAGGTTGGATACCTAGTATAATTCCTAAAGCAACTCCAGCTAAAGAAATATGAGATAAGGTATCTGCCATTAAAGATTGCCTTCTGAGAATGAGGAAGAGACCTAAAATAGGTGTTATAAAGGACATGGCTAATCCTGCTATAAAGGCGCGTTGGATGAAGTCATACTGAAACATCTCCAAGGAGAACCCTCCTCTCTAATTAAGCGAATTTCACGATCATAGAAGCCTTCAATTTCATCATCAGCATGTGTCACCATCATGATGGATTTACCATGATGCTTGGTAAGATGTTGCAAAAGTTGATAGAACTTTCGGCGTGATTGGCTATCCATACCGTTTGTCGGTTCATCTAAAACATATAAATCTGGATCCAATGCAAAAATGCGCGCTAAAATAATCCGCTGTTTTTGGCCGCCTGAAAGTTGCCCGATTAATTTATCTCGCATATTCGCCATACCCACTGCTTCAAGGGCACGATCAACGTGTTCATAATCTTCAGCATCTAAAGATTTAAACCATCTATTTTGACTGTAACGACCCGACTCTACAAAGCGCTGAACCGTGCTAGGGAAGCCTGAATTAAAGGCGGAAATGTTTTGTGCAACATAACCCAACGATAGCTTATCTCCTGCTTTATTTTTTTTGGCAATACTTATTTCTCCTGTTGCTGGCTTTAACAGACCGATAATATTTTTAACTAACGTTGACTTAGCCGCTCCATTTTCTCCCGTTAAAATAACAAATTCTCCGGATGCGATATCAAAAGTGATATTATTCAAAACTTTTTCTTCTTCATAATAAAAAGACAAGTTTTTAACGGATAACACCTTCATTTTTGGCCTCCTTACACTAGTTTCTAATTTTGAAGTAGTTGTTCAAGATTTTTACGCATTAATGTAAAATAGTTTTCCCCTGCTGCTGCCTCTTCCTCAGAAACTAATTCCAAAGTTCTTAAGGGCAGTAATTCTGCTTTAGTAGAGCTTGCTACTGTTTGAGCAATCTTAGAATCAATAGCAGGGTCAACATAGATTTTGTTCACTTGTTTTTCTGCTAATAGCTTTTGCATTTCAGCAATTTGTTTGGCTGAAGGTTCTTGATCTGAAGAAAGTCCTCCAATTGAAATTTGCTCTAAACCATAGGCCTGAGCTAAATAGCTAAAAGCTTTATGTTGAACCACGATGGTTTTATTTTCTAAATCTTTTAATTTAGTCTGAAATTCTGTATTTAATGCTTCAAGTTTTTCAACCAAAGCCTTACAGTTCTCTTCATAGACCTTCTGATTATCAGGATCTATTTCTATCATTGCCTCTTTAATGTTTTTGGCTTGTTGACTATAAACCATTGGGTCTAACCAGGTATGAGGGTCAAATTCATGAACGTGTCCTTCGTGACCATGCTCTTCACCTTCATGATCGTGCTCTTCACCATCACCGGATAACAAATCAATGCCGTCGGTTGATTCTAAAACTTTGGTAGTATCTAAATCAACTAAAGACATTAAATCCTTTATAAAAAATTCCATTTCATCATCTTGATAAATAAATAGATCACTTTCTTGAACTTTAATTGCAGCTTGTGCACTTGCTTCATAAGCGTGAGCATCTTGATTGGCATCTAGTAGCATAGAAACCTCCATTTTATCTCCTGCTATTTCTGAAGCCAAAAAGTACACTGGATAAAAAGTGGCCATAACTTTTGGCCTATCTTGTGCAGAAACAATTTTAAAAGTTGTATGACCTACCATCGCTAGACTTAAAAAGATAGTAGCTATTATTTTCATTAGTTTATTCATATTATTTTACCCTCCGTTTAAATAGTAATAGTTACATATATCTTTATGTATAGTATCTTCCTACTAGAAGTTTGTCAAGGTAAATTTTAAGATATAATTCACTAAAAAAGCGGTAAGTCCTCTATTAAGAAGGCAAACCGCTAAATTGATATTACTCGTATTGATCTAAACTGTTAGTCATCCATTCTGGTAATGAATCTTTGACCTTGTCGGGAAATCGATGACTGATTGTTTCGAGCTCCTGACCAAATGTCTTGCGCATCAAAGCTGTTATCTCCTTAGGTAATAACTTTTTCCCTTGGTTCTCTGCAATCGTTATCTGCTTTAGTATTTCAATGTATGAATAAGCTAATGCTAGAGTAACAGTTGAGGCAGTAAAACCATTAACCATTCCTCCTGTAACTGATCCCACTCCTGGCACCCATTTAGCAGCTGACGAAGCTAGGTACTTACCCACCATACTCGCTAAACCTGTCCCTCCTACCCCAGCCATCATACTAACAATTTGTTTTTTATCGATAGACAAGCCGAATATACTAGTAATGTGAGCTAGCATTGTAATTTGGATAGGAACTAAAAGAGCTGAGTCAGCAATCGGTAAGGGGGTTAGACCAATTCCAAAAGTTGTTTTCATATACTTGTTTGCCCAACTTCTAGATTGAGCTATTTTTAAAGCCAAGTCTACTCGTTGGGCATTAATAAAAGCCTTCTCTACCTCTTCCGGAACAAACTCATAACTATGTTTAGTCAACTCTTCTAAGCCATAAGCTTTAATTTTTTGGCCACCTGCTAATTCAAAGTCTTTGGCTAAAACAGGAATAACCACTTGGACTTGAGGGACTGCTTTTTTAACAGAATCTTTAAAGCCTTTAATATCCTCACCAATTGCTTGTGTTAAGACCACAATAACCGGCAGTTCTTGAGCCAGCATTGCAATTAGGGTAATTTCTTGCGGTTCAATTCTTGCCATCGTCGCATGGATACAATAGTAAACCAAGTGAATAGGCTCTACCGCATCGCCTTTTTTAGCGTCCTTTACTAAATGAAGTAAGTGTTGGATACTTTCATCTTGCGACTTTGAATGTAACTCTAATCCTTTAGTATCATAGATAACTAGTGGTAAGCCTTTTTTAGTTATTTTCTGGACCTTTTGAGTCACTGGAAGACCTACTCCTGTTGAAGCAATATTTTCTCTAAAAAGAGCGTTCACAAGAGTGGATTTTCCCGATCCCGTTTTACCAGCGAGTAAAATGCGAATGGGCTCCATCTTTTCCACTTCCTGATCTGCTTGCCTTAATAGATCAAGTGCTAAGTTAAGATTTAAAGGACTAGTCTTAAATTTCTTCCATAAATCCATAATTCGCCTCCATCTATGCCTTAATTCCTACGCGAGCGATTAGATAAAATTATTAGCCTTAAAATTTGTAAAGCCGTTGAAAAAGTAGCCGCTATATAAGTAAGGGCTGCTGCATTCAAAACTTTACGAGCAGCGGGCAACTCCCCTTGAGTGAAGATATCTAGCTGTTCCAAAGAAATTAAAGCCCGTTTACTTGCATCTAGTTCAACCGGTAAAGTTACTATTTGAAATAATAAAGCCGTTGATAGTGCAATGATACCAATTGTTACCAATCCCATCATTTGGAAAAGAAAACCCAAAATGATAATTGGCATACCAATCATTGAGCCAAATTGTGATACAGGAACTAAAGCTGATCTTAATTTTAGAAATTGGTAGTTCTTAGAATCTTGCACGGCATGACCACACTCGTGAGCTGCAACTGCTACCGCTGCTACAGAGCTGTTGCTATAAGTAGCTTCCGATAATCTTAAGATTTTCTCTTTGGGACTGTAGTGGTCTGTTAAGTTCCCAGCTACTCTTTCAACTCTCACATCTTGAATTTGATTTGCTTGCAGAATTAATTCCGCGGCTTCTTGTCCACTTATATTACGCTCACTCATTAATTCGCTGTATTTAGCAAAGGTTGATTTAACCTTCCATTGAGCATACATTACAATAGCCATACCTATTAGTATTAAAATATATGTTGAATCAAAATAAAAACCGTAGGGGTACATTGAATTCCTCCTTTAAAGTTCAAACACTATAAACAGTATTCTATCAAAACTTCCTTTGGTTTTCTATTTTAGTAACTTTTAGATGAAAATTTCCCAGTCCTGATACTTAAATTAAAAAACATTTAGAAATGTACTGACCCCTTAAACCCGAACAAGGATTTAGGGGGGTTGTATGGCAAAATATAATTTTGAATTTATATTATAGTTAGTAAGAGAAATCGAAGAAGGATATGAAAGAAAATTTCTTTCAAGAAGGTCTGGAGTCAAAGCTTCAAACGTTTCTAATTGGATAAGACAAGATAAAATGTATGGAGAAAATGGACTTAGAAAATCTATGTCTAAAACTAAATACAGCGGAGAATTAAAAAAATCTGTAATAAAATATAGGCAATACAATGAACTATCCTATAGAGAAACAGCAGAGTACTTTAAAATTAATAATCCTTCAATAATTGCTAATTGGAAAAGAAAATATAAACAAGAAGGTTTTGAAGGATTCAATGCTAATGAAGGAAGACCTATAAAGAACGGGGATACGACTATGTCTAAAAACACCGATAAATCAAATGAAATTAAGAAGTTAAAAAAATCAAAGAGAAGAATTAATAGAGCTAAGGCAAAGAAATGAATATCTTGAAGCAGAAATACTCTATCTAAAAAAGTTAGATGACTTAATTCAAAAGAAAAAATCTCAAACAAAAAAAGACAAAAATAGTACTTGAAATAGGCTAGTTAAACCGGATATTAAGTTAAAAATATGGCTTGATATAGCAAAACTACCAAGAACATCTTTCTACGAATGGAAAGAAAAGCAAGATAGAGTTAACCATAAAAGAGTATTAAGAATCATGAAAGTTAGTAAACCTCTATGTAAAAAATTCCACACAAGAACAATGAAATATAGCTCATATAGAGGAGAAATAGGTAGGATAGCAGATAACAAATTAAATAGAAACTTCAAAGTAGAAAAAGCTAATGAAGTATGGGTGAGTGATATAACAAAACTTAAAGTTAAATCTTCTGAAAACAGGTTATAACTATCACCAATAATGGATTTATTTAACTGTGAAATAATATCATATCATTTAAATATATCACCTACTGTATATTTTACCAATAAGTCCTTAGAAGATGCTGTAAAGAAACTTCCACAAGATCACCATTTAATAGTTCATACAGATCAAGGATTTCATTATCAACCTAAGTCATGGGTAAAAATCCTTGAAGATAACACTATAAAACAAAGTATGTCAAGACGAGCTAATTGTCTAGACAATTCGCCTATGGAAAACTTCTTTGGGCTTCTAAAACAAGAAATATTTTATGCGATTAAGTATGATAGTATAGATGAATTAGCTGAAGAAATAAAAAGATCTATTTATTGGTATAACCATCATAGGCTAAAAGAAAAATTAAACGGCCTTTCACCTATTGAATATAGGTTGCAGGCCGCATAATTAATTTTAATATTATTGTTCGTGTTTATGGGTTCACATCAAAATTCTAAATGCTTAATTATTTTTTATTTTAATTCAGGTAACATAGCATTCAAAGTAATTCCTACCAGTGCACTTAAGGCTGTTCCGGAAACAACAAATGAGCCTCCCAAATCTAAAACAGCTCCCCCCAATCCGATAACCAACATAGCTGAAGCAATAATTAAATTTCTAGATTGTGAAAAGTCAGTGTGATCTTTTATTAATACCTTCAGACCATTACTAGCAATCACACCATACAATAGAATCGACATTCCTCCCAATACTGCGGAAGGTATTGATGCCACTAAAGCATTAAATTTGCCAAAGAAAGATATCAAAATAGCTAGAAAAGCTGCATTTCTAATGACACTAACAGATGCAATTCTTGTTAAAGCAATCACACCAGAGTTTTCACCATAAGTCGTGTTTGCAGGACCACCAATTAAAGCTGAAACGAAAGTAGCTAACCCATCTCCTGCTAAAGTTCGGTGTAATCCTGGCTTTGATAAAAAATTACGATCACAAATTTCACTAAGAACCACATGATCACCTGTATGCTCAGCAATGGTAACCAAAGCAATTGGTAAAATCGCCCAGGCTTCTGGTCCAAAATAAAACTTATATTGTTGCCAATTTGCAACAGGTGTAGCAAATGGAAGGGATAAATCCGGCAAACGAATCCAACTAGCTTCTATTACGGGAGTATAATCAACGATTCCAACCATTAACGAAAGAAGATAGCCGCCAATAATAGCGATTAAGAATGGAATTACTTTAAAGAAGCCTTTACCAAATATCTGCATGTAAACTGAAATGAGTAGCGTTCCTACTGAAACGAAAATGTTTCGCCAATCCCCACCCGATACAAAGCCAGCATTATTTACTGCAGAAGAAGCTAATCCTAAACCGATAACAATAATCATCGGCCCAATAACAATCGGTGGTAATATTTTATTCAACCAATCGGTGCCGGTATACTTGATTACTCCAGCAATCACAACGTAAAATAAACCGACCATCATGATTCCAGTTTGCGCTGCAGAAACATCCCCATCTAGTTGTTCCATTGCTAAAGCCATGGCAGCAATATAAGCAAAAGAGGATCCCAAATAAACAGGCACCTCCCCTTTTGTTATAGTAAGGTAAATCAATGTTCCTATCCCACTTGCTAACAAAGCAGTTGAAACAGATAGCCCTAAAATTAAGGGAACTAAGATCGTTGCTCCAAACATAGCAAAAACATGTTGAAAACTTAATAATAATCCTTTGGTAAACTCCGGCTTTTCGTGAGGTTGCAGCAATAGCGTCATTTTATCTTTTGAATTTTCCATTTTAATCTCCTTATATGAAGGCATAAAAAAGAGCCCTTTATTTGAAAATAAGGACTTAAAATACTCAGTAGACTTTGGCATCCTCGCTGGAATGCATTAAAAGTCCTTACATTTCTAATCGATTTTATCATTGTTTGACCAAGTTGTCACACTCTTTTTAGGATTTAATTTAGTAATTTGTTATCAACTTGTTACCTAATATCCATATTTTTCTGATACACTGATGGAACGAAACAAAAAGGAATGATTTCATGAAAAAAATACTTAGCCTTATGATTGCATCTCTTTTATTATCTGCCTGTCAGATTTTCCAATACTTTCAAGAACCAACCGCTAATGAGAAAAATGAACAATCAGAATTGGCTGCTGTCTCCCAAGACCAAATAACTAGTCAAACAACTGAAAACCTTGAATCAGAAGATAGCCAAAAGGAGCAAACAGAAAAAAATAAACAGAGCAATACAGCCCCTCGCTTTTTAAAAGAGAAATTAAGCGTTTCTTCTGATTTCCCTAATTTGACACTTCCAGATGAAGTGCCTCAAGATATTAATCAAGCCATGGAAAGCTATTATCTAAATAATTTTACAAATCAAGAGCAACAAGTTAATAAAAATAAAGTAGCAAGTAAGGATTTGAATCAAATCCTTACACAAATTAATTCGGAGGAAGATTTAAGCCAACTAGATGTTTCTATTGATCAAAGCCAATTCCAAATCAATGGAGAAACAATCTTTATTCCTCGCATCATCGTACCCTTAACTTACCAAGAAGCCGAAAAGATTGCCAGTGATAACGATACACGTTTAATAAACCACGCTTTAACACAAGTAGGAAACCGATTAGTGCTATTAGCTTATTATCGTCCTCAAACAAAGGAACTTATTCCTATGCATCTAGTCAATTCAACACACTCACTCTTTTTCTATCAGCAATAAGCATAAGGGGCTGTATCATAAGTCTCAAACCGAAAAACCACTATAAACGTTGTTTAAAC
>NZ_JBNUPL010000022.1:0-22913 GCF_050409445.1 Facklamia sp. P13055 | reverse complement strand
AACGCCAGATCCAGATCCAACGCCAGATCCAGATCCAACACCAGATCCAGATCCAACACCAGATTTAGACCAGACTACTCCTAAGGGTGAAGAAGTAACTGTCAATAAGTCAGGGATTTTACTGCCTAATACTGGTTCTGATGAAGGAGAATATGTAGCAATGGGTCTTACTTTGCTGGCAATGGGCTTAGGAATTTCTGTAGCAGAATTAAAAAAACGCCTAAGTGAGAATCAATAAACTGTAGGCTAAGACGCTAGTGTAAGATCTTTAAATAGGACTCTCTTCATTCTTAAATGGATGAAGAGAGTTTTTAAATGGGCGAGTTGTTTTTAAAGACAGAAAGATATATGATTATTTATATAAAAATGATTGAGCTTAATAGCTTTATAGTTTCTTGAGGAGGATAGAAGTTATGGAAAACATACTTTATGGAGAATCACCGATTATTTATAAAAAGCCAATCAAAGATGGAGAGGGCAATGATATAGGTAAGACCATTATTATTGAAGATAATGAAGGAAATATCATTTTAAGTCAGAACATTTTGAATGATAACAATGGGAAATCAGTAAAAGTTAATGTGAATCAATCAGAAAGAGAGGGTGTGTATGGATACACGGTCAATATTTTAAAGCCGACCGGGGAAGAAGAGAAGATATTTTTAGAAAACAAGTCAAGTAATCTTGAAAATGAGCAACCAGTTGTTGAAACTAAAGATTTGAAGGATTTTCAAGAACAAATTATTGGCAAAACATTTGTCATCAAAGATAGCCAAGAAAAGTTGATCGCCACTCACCATATTTTAAATGATCCCGATGGCAAAGAACCTGAGCTTAAAATTATTGCTGAGGGAACGGGTCATAAAGTGATTATTTATAAACCAGATGGTGACTTTGAAGAAGTTTTTGTGGAAAACAAAAAAGTTCCAACCATCGAAAAAATCCCTTTTAAGGATAATCAAGGAAGTATTATAGGATACACTGTTTTAGTTAAAGATGATGCAGAGCGAGTTTTATTGAACGAACATATTTTGATTGGCAAACAAGAAATAGCCCCAGATGTTAAAATCACTTATGATAAAGACGAAAACGGGGATCGAGGTTATTTAATTATAATTACGAATGCAGAGGGGTTGAAAAAAGAAACCTTTATAAAAAATGAAAAAGTCCCTACTATTGAACAGTCAGCATTTAAAGATAAAGAAGGAAACATCATAGGAACAACTATGACTTTAAAAAATGGAGATGGAGAATTGGTTTCGATTGAATATATTTTACATGACAAAGCCATTGAGAAAGTTGAATATTCTATTCAACCTAGCCAAAATGATAAGGGAGAAATAGGTCATTTAGTTATCATAGAAAATCCTGATGGTACAATTAGCAAAACTTTTGTAAAAAGTTAAAGAAAATATAAATACCATCGGATAAAGAGAGTTAAGGTATGATAAAGAGTCTTTGAATGGTGTTAATGAAAAAGAGACAAATTCTAAAGGTGGGAACAACTGAAGAAAAATATATTTTAACTATTGTTCAGAACACTTTTATATGGACCATCAGCCAGTGAAAAAGCCACCCAGCCTGTATGTAAAATGACGGAAAATTTAAGGTATAATTATGCTATTTAGCGGGTAACAAAGTCGAAAAATGGGTGTTGATGAGTAATTGTTGTGATGGGCAAGTTGAGACCTTGATTATATGAGTTTAATCTTAATAAAACTCATCACTTTGACCCTCAAGCACAATAAAGTATTGGCTATCCTAAAAATAGTCAGAGCATGATAGGGATCAATAGAAAGCGCCAAAAAAGTTTTTTAATTCATTAATTCTTTATTATTATCAGTAAGTTAATAATTATTAAACTTTCGAAGGACAGAGCAAACTTTATTAAAAACTTCACAAAATTTTGAATCAGTGTTTACGGTGTAAGGATAAACATGATATACTAGACCTATATGAACTAACAAAGAAATGGGGAAATTGTAAATGTCTAAAACAATGGCGATTAATGCGGGTTCTTCAAGTTTGAAATTCCAAATCATAGAGATGCCTGAAGAAACAGTGGTTTCTAAAGGATTAGTTGAACGTATTGGATTAAGCGATTCAAAATTAGAAATTAAATATACGGACGCTAATGGTGAAGATCAAAAGTTTCAAATAGTCGAAGATATTGCAGATCATGCTCGTGCAGTGGATTTATTACTAACTAAACTTCTAGACTTAGGAGTTATCACAAACTTTGAAGAAATTACCGGTGTCGGACACCGTGTAGTAGCTGGTGGAGAACTCTTCAAGGAGTCTACTCTAGTAGATGAGCAAGTTATCAAAAACATTGAAGAATTGGGAGATTTCGCCCCCTTACATAACCCTGCGGAAGCAGTCGTAATTCGTGTTTTCCAAGAAAAATTACCACATGCTACCATGGCAGCAGTCTTTGATACTTCTTTCCATACTTCAATGCCGGCTGAAAATTATTTATACAGCATTCCGTACGAATACTATGAAAATTACTCCGTTCGTAAATATGGAGCTCATGGGACAAGTCACCAATTTGTGGCCCACCGTGCAGCTGAAATCGTAGGTAAGCCCATTGAAGACCTTAAAATTATTACTTGTCATTTAGGGAACGGAGCTTCAATTACTGCTGTGGAGAAAGGGAAATCTGTTGATACTTCAATGGGCTTCACTCCACTAGCTGGCTTAACAATGGGAACACGTGTCGGTGATATCGATGCATCTGCAATTCCATTCATCATGCAAAAGGAAGGTATTGAAAGCATTGAAGAGATGGTAACTATCTTCAATAAAAAATCTGGTTTACTCGGTATTTCAGGTGTCTCATCCGATATGCGTGATGTGGAAGAAGCTGCAGAAGCAGGAAACGAACGTGCACAACTAGCTCTAGATATTTTCTTCAATCGTATTATTAAATACATTGGACAATATGTAGCAGTGATGAATGGTGTAGATGTGATTGTCTTTACTGCCGGTATCGGTGAAAACTCTAAAGAAACACGTGAAATCACTATGAGAAACTTTGGTTATATGGGTGTTAAGATTGACGAAGAGCGTAATAACACACGCCAAGAAGCCATCGTTTCTACAGATGATTCTACGGTAACAGTTATCAACATTCCTACTAACGAAGAAATTGCGATTGCTCGTGACGTTGAGCGTCTTAAAAATCAAAAATAATCATTAAGATAAGTTGGTTTGAACGTTATTCTCATTTGAGAATGACGTTCTTTTGGTATATTATTAAGGGAAGAAAATAAAGAAGTCTAGAGATACCAAACTGAAGGAGACACATGAATGGCTGAAAATATTATTATAGATGAGCAAGCGATCAATAGAACTCTAAAGAGAATGGCCCACGAAATTGTCGAACGGAATCCGAACGTCCAAGAATTAGTATTAGTAGGAATTAAAACAAGAGGCATATATTTAGCCCATCGTTTAGCTGAAAAAATTTCGCAAATTGAAGCTATTCAAGTAGAGCTAGAAGAGTTAGATATTTCTTTTTACCGTGATGATTTGACCCACAAGTTTAAAAATGAAGCACCTGTTGTTCAACCCCCTCACTTTTCTCACTCAATGCGTGATAAAGTTGTGATTATGGTGGATGATGTTTTATATACAGGTCGAACCATTCGAGCAGGACTGGATGCGATTCTATCGTCAGATCGTCCAGCCAAAATTCAATTGGCAATACTGGTGGATAGAGGTCACCGTGAACTCCCAATTCGCGCTGATTTCGTCGGTAAAAATATCCCGACATCCAGCGAAGAAAAAGTGGCAGTCAAATTAAATGAAGTAGACCAAGCAGAAGAAGTCGTTATCTTACGTAAATAAACGAAGCCCTTCAAAGTTATTAGCTTTGAAGGGCTTTTAATTTGAATGAGTTAATGCGACCTAAGAGTAAAGTAGATGAGCACAGAGACCATGGTAATCAAAATCAAAACAAGGACTAGCCAGACAAGACTCCAAATTTTTAATTGTAAATAGATTAAGATAAAGCCTAAAATAGCTAATAAAAAAAAGGTTAGTGCGATTAGATTGAAAATCCTAAGGTCTTGTAGCTTGAGCAATTTTAGTAAGGAATGTCGGAAGTAAAAAATATAGAGGGCCAAAATCACTAATATCGATGGGAAGGCATAGAGCAAAGCTTGTAGCATTATTAACCTCAATTCTATCTAAAGATTCATTAAAAAAGAGCTGGCAATTGCCAGCTCTCAAAATATATCCGAATCGTGCCGATTCAATAAAGCTAGGTTGAACCCGCTAGCAATCAGGTGGGGTTCTCACGAAATGCTTCTGACTTCCACATGCGATGGCTTGTCATAGGTATTCGATTGAAGAATCCCTAATGTAAAATGTTCGGTCAACACATTGACTATCTCTCGAACACATCAGATATATTTCCTATGTACCTAGTATAACACGATGAGATTGAATTGCAATAGTTTTGTTTGAAAAAATGAAAGCATTTACAATATTAGTCGTTAGTAGCTTATTGTATTGAGAAAGAAAAATCGAAACTCATAACTAAACCTTCATGTAAAGCTAATTCTGCTGTTTTTTTATTTCTTGATAGTATTGGTTAATAGCAGCTTCGTATTTTCCTGTTGGTTCGGCTTTGAAGTATTGCTTATTTTTAAGGGGATCGGGAAGATATTGTTGACGGATAAAATGATTGGGATAATCGTGAGGGTTTTGATAGCCGATGGAGCGACCTAATTTTTTTGCTCCCGCATAATGTCCATCTTTTAAGCTGTCTGGTACTGGGCCTGTGTGTCCAGCTTCAATATCCGCCAGGGCCGCATTAATGGCACGGTAGGAGGTGTTGGATTTAGGACTTAAGGCTAAATCTGCCACAGCGAAAGCCAAAGGTATGCGTGCTTCTGGTAGGCCCAACTTTTCAGCAGCTTCAACAGCTGCTACTGTTCGTTGAGTAGCTTGCGGATTGCCAAAACCAATATCTTCATAGGCAATAACTAACAAACGTCGGCAAACGATGACTAATTCACCAGCTTCTAAAAGAATAGCTAAGTAATACATAGCCGCATCCACATCTGATCCTCTGATTGACTTTTGAAAAGCAGAGATGACATCATAGTGATTGTCACCATCTTTGTCATGGCTTAATCGTTTACGCTGTAAACATTCTTCAGCAATTTCTGGCGTGATTACAATCTTACCCTGATCGTTTTCAGCTGTAGAAAGAACGGCCAACTCTAATGCGTTGAGGGCTGAACGAATGTCGCCATTTGTTACAGATGAAAAATGTTCAAGGGTGTCTTTGGTAATTTCAACTGGATACTTGCCCAAGCCATGATCAACATCCTTAATCGCTCTTTGTAACCCCTCTTGAATCTCTTGACTGGATAGAGGTTTGACTTCAAAAATTTGAGTACGTGAGCGAATGGCAGGATTAATCGAAATGTAAGGATTCTCAGTAGTCGCACCTATTAAAATAATCCGTCCGTTTTCTAAATGAGGCAACAAGTAGTCTTGCTTAAGCTTGTTCAAACGGTGAATTTCATCTAATAGTAATATCAAGGTACCTGACATTTTGGCTTCAGTGACGACAACTTCTAAATCTTTTTTTGCATCAGTTGCTGCATTTAAATGACGAAAAGCATATTCCGTAGTACCAGCAATAGCAGCAGCAATCGAAGTTTTTCCGGTACCTGGTGGACCATATAGAATCATAGAAGAAAGACGTTTGGCCTCAACCATTCGACGGATAATTTTGCCAGATCCTACAAGGTGAGTTTGTCCCAAGATTTGATCAATGTGCTGCGGCCGCATGCGATAAGCTAAAGGTTGTTGCATTAGGAAACCTCCTTATAATGTGTATAGTTTACCACAAAAGGCTCTTTTTGATTAATATACGCCTTTTATTTCTATAAGTAAACACTTTCAAAATCATTAAAATACGTTATAATAGTTGTATTAGGAATGAAAAGGTGAGGCAATGATATATTTTGATTATGCAGCGACAACCCCAGTCGACCTCCGTGTTCAAGCACGAATTTCTCATGCTTTAGCAGAATCTTTTGGAAATCCTTCTGCTACATATAAGCTAGGAAAGGCAAGTAAAAATAAGTTGACCTTAGCGCGTCGACGCTTAAAAGAGTTGTTAAAATTAGATGAAAACGCTGATTTGTACTTCACTTCCGGTGCAACAGAGGCCATCAATTGGGCACTGCGATCACAAGCTGTTCGAGCACGTGATTTAGGTCTAGGTAATCATATTGTTACCACAACAATTGAACATTCAGCAGTGGATAAGGTTCTTCTTGATTTAGAAAACAGAGGGTTTGAAGTGAGCCGAATTCAGCCGGACTCTAACCAACAATTCACACTACAGCAATTTATTGAAGCCAGTAAAGAAACGACCATCGGTTGGACAGCTATGGCAGTAAATAATGAAGTGGGTTCTCAACTTCCTATCCAAGACCTAGGTCAATATGCTAAGCAAAAGGGCTATTGGTTCCATGTTGATGCCACTCAAGCTGTTGGTTATCAACCGATTAACCCACAAAATTTCCCTTGTAGCTCTTTCAACGGGTCAGGTCATAAATTTTATGCACCAAAAGGAATTGGTTTTCTGGTCTATCAGGCTTGGAACAAAGAAATGACCTTAGATCCTTTATTATTAGGTGGTGATCAAGAATATACTAAGCGTTCAGGAACTGAAAACCTTCCTTATATTTTAGGTATGGTGGAGGCCTTGGAGTTGATGTATCAGGGGTATGAAGAACTACAAGGAAATTTTAAAGAACTAACAGCATATTTTTTTCAACGATTAGATGAAGCGAGCATTAACTATCAAAGAAATGGTGATCTTAATCATCATAATAACCGCATACACAGTATTTGGTTTAAAGGAAAATTAGCTAGCCAGTTGATTATTCAAATGGACATGCAAGACATTTATCTTTCAGCAGGATCCGCTTGTTCAGCCGGTTCAGTAAAACCCAGTCGCATTCTAACTGCTTATTACCCAGATAACCCAGCGCGTTGGCAAGAGAGTGTTCGAATTTCATTTGGTCGTTATACGACTAAAAATGAGATTGATCAATTAATTGAAGCAATTATAAAAATAAATAAATAGTAAGGAGTAGAACAATGGCATTTACACCAGAAGCAAAATTATTAGGATTCAATCGAACTTTTGAAGTCAGTCCAGAATGTAGACCTTATACTTTAAGAGATAATGGCTTCAATGAAACACGTGGAGGTAACTACTTATACAAACGAGAATTAGATTCGACACATCGTACAGGTTTAGTTTTAAAGGTAACTGTTAATGCTGATTTAAATGGGTTAAAAATTTCAACCGTAAATTCTAACGGTTTGCAGGCGGTTAATGTGTTCAGCCTGGCCAACAACGAGATGGTAATTGAAAAAATAAATTTCATTTTCGACGGATTTGTTGACCGAAACGTTCTAGTTGAAGTAAAATAGAAAATAGTTTTGAATGTATCTAAACGGACTTTCCATTCAAGGTGAGTTCGTTTTTAATCTTTATATAAATATTAAAAGAAAGGAAGACCCAATGACTCCAACAAAAGATAAAGCACAAACGCGAGTAGTGATAGGTATGTCAGGAGGTGTCGATTCTTCGGTAGCCGCCTTATTACTAAAGGAAGAAGGCTATGACGTGGTCGGTCTGTTCATGAAGAACTGGGATGATACGGATGAAAATGGTGTTTGTACGGCTACCAAAGATTATGAAGATGTTGCCTTAGTCGCTGAACAAATTGGTATTCCCTATTATTCAGTTAATTTTGAAAAAGAATATTGGGATCGCGTTTTTGAATATTTTTTAAGTGAATATCGCAAGGGACGAACACCCAATCCGGATGTTATGTGTAATAAAGAAGTCAAATTCAAGGCCTTCTTAGATTATGCCACCGAATTAGGGGCGGATTATATTGCCATGGGTCATTATGCCCAAGCAGCAAGAGATGACAAAGGACAGGTTCATTTGTTGCGTGCATCGGATCAAAGGAAAGACCAGACTTATTTCCTTAATCAATTATCTCAACAGCAATTACAAAAAGCTTTATTCCCACTTGGACACTTGGAAAAAACACAAGTGCGTGAAATTGCTGCAGAAGCAGGCTTAGCAACCGCTAAGAAGAAAGATTCTACTGGGGTATGTTTTATTGGAGAGAGAGATTTTAACCAATTTCTATCTAATTATTTACCCAACCAACCGGGTAAAATGAAAACTTTAGATGGTGAAGTGAAAGGCGACCATATGGGATTGATGTACTATACAATTGGGCAAAGACATGGTTTAGGTATAGGCGGATCTACTGGATCGAATGGCTCCAATGAGCCTTGGTTTGTGATTGGCAAGGACATGGCTACTCAAACACTTTATGTAGGCCAAGGCTTCCACCATCCGCATTTATATGCTGATTACTTAGAAGCTTCGGATCTTTCTTTTACAGATGGTGATAAGAGTGATCGGACTTTTAGATGCACTATTAAATTTCGTTACCGTCAAGAAGATGTTCCAGCAGAAGTGACGATTTATGACCAAGGGAAAAAAGCACGAGTGGTTTTTGATGAACCAGCACGAGCCATTACGCCTGGACAAGCGGTAGTTTTCTACCAAGACCAAGAGTGTCTAGGAGGTGGCATTATTGATGCGGCCTATAAAGATAATCAAATGCGGCAATATATTTAAATGTAAGTCACCCTGAGCATTTAGGGTGATTTTTTTATGGACATATTAAGAGTCTTAGGCAAGCTTTGAATGGCAAGCTCTAGTTCTTAATAAAAAAGATTGATATAATAAGACATACAAGTGAGGTGAGAGTGGATGGAAGAATTAATAGTAGGTAGCGTGGAAAGTACCATCTTCGAAAATGACCAAAATTTTTATAAGGTCTTGCGCATTAGTGTAGATTTAGATCAAACGAGTCTCTTGGTAGACGAAGAATTGGTTATTACGGGTCAATTTACTACGATCCATTACGATACGCCCTATCAATTTTTTGGAAAATTAGTCCACCACCCACGTTTTGGACAGCAATTTTCAGTCACTCGCTACCAGCAATTGATGCCGACTTCACGCAGGGGCTTAATTGATTATTTGTCCAGCAATCGTTTCAAAGGAGTAGGTCCTAAAACAGCCACAAAAATCGTAGAGTCATTAGGGGAAACGGCAATTGATCAAATCCTTGATGATCCCAATGCTTTAGACAAAGTGAGTGGTTTAACAGCTAAAGTTGCCAATCAATTAAGGGCCAGTCTTTTAAAATTTCAAGGAACAGAACGTATTTTTATGCAGTTAAGTGAATGGGGCTTTGGTCCTAATTTAGCAGATAGAATCTATAAGAAATTCCAATCGAATACACTGGAACAAATAAAAGAAAATCCCTATCAATTAGTAATAGAGATTGAAGGAATCGGATTCACTAAGGCCGATAAGTTAGCAGAACAATTAGGCATTCAACCCGACGCCGCTGAACGAATTGCTTCAGCTATTACCATGGCGGTGGCACAAATTTCTACCGATCAAGGAGATACCTATGTACCGATACCGGATTCGTTGAGAACTGCACGCGACCTCCTAGAAAAAAGTCGCCCCTTTTTGATTGAGGATGATTTATTGACCAAGGGGTTGGATCTTGCAATTATTCAAGACCAGCTGTTAGTGCTAGGAGAAGATCTTGTCATTCCCTCAATTTTCTACGCAGAGTACGGAAGTAGTAAAAAGATTCACGACTATCTGATGGCTGAACAAGTTAAGCGATTTGAAGCAGAAGAGATTGATCAAGCCATTGAGGATGTTATGGCCTTAATTAAAATTGACTATGATCAAGAGCAACAGCAGGCATTAAAATTAGCCATTCAATCCCCTCTCTCTATTATTACAGGAGGTCCAGGAACCGGAAAAACAACCTTGGTACAAGGACTCATTTATTTACATGCTATCTTACATGGCTATGATCTGGCCGATCTAAATGAGGATAATTTTGATTCTCCAATCCGTTTGGCGGCTCCGACAGGCAGGGCGGCTAAACGGATGCAAGAAACTTCTCATTTGCCAGCTTCTACCATTCACCGCTTAATTGGTTATAATCGTGAGTCGACGCTAAGAGACTTTGAACCGATGATAATTGATGGCAGCCTTTTAATTATCGACGAAATGTCAATGGTTGATGTGTGGTTAATGAATTGGTTGCTACAAGCCATTCCCTATGAAATGCAAGTAGTCTTTGTCGGGGATAAGGACCAACTGCCCTCAGTAGGACCAGGTAAAGTTTTTTCAGATATGATTGATTCGGGTCTGATTCCAAC
This sequence comes from Facklamia sp. P13055, assembly GCF_050409445.1. Lineage (NCBI taxonomy): Bacteria > Bacillati > Bacillota > Bacilli > Lactobacillales > Aerococcaceae > Facklamia > Facklamia sp. P13055. The sequence continues at coordinate 12,587 of NZ_JBNUPL010000022.1, read as the reverse complement.
TGTTTCGCTATCCAAAATTTATCGTCAGTCCGATGATTCATCCATCGTTCATTTAGCTCACCATATACGTCAAGGCTATCTGCCAGAGGATTTTTTAGCCAAGCATAATGACCGTTCATTTATCCCTTGCTCTGCTCAGCAAGTCAGTGATGTGGTTGGACAGATTGTAGCAGCAGCAATTAAAAAAGGCTTTAATAGCCAAACGCTACAAGTCCTAGCCCCTATGTATAAGGGACCAGGTGGCATCAATCAGATCAATGACTTGATGCAAGAAATGTTGAATCCTGCTAGTTCAAAAAAACGTGAGATAAAACATTTTGACCAAGTCTACCGTATAGGAGACAAGGTTCTTCAACTGGTAAATAATACAGAAGAGGGTGTTTACAATGGGGATATTGGCAAGATAACTGCTATCTTAACGGCAAAAGAAAGTTCAAATAATGTGGAAGAAGTGATTGTTGATTTTGATGACAATGAAATCCATTATCGAAAAAATGAACTGGATCAGCTGACTCTGGCTTATTGTTGTTCCATTCATAAGGCACAAGGATCAGAATATGACTTAGTCATCTTACCATTGGTTGATCGCTATTCACGCATGTTAAGAAGGGACATCATCTATACTGCTGTGACAAGGGCGGTCAAATCCTTAGTCATGGTAGGGAACCCTCAAAGTTTTAATAAGGCGGTTTCACAAGTTCAAATAGAACGCAAAACCAAATTAGCTGAATACTTACAATTAAACTTGACTGAGCAAGCAAAGAAGCGAGAGCTGACAAAAAGCAAAAAGCAAGAGGATGATACAGCAAGTGTTACTCAAGTAGCAGAAAGCAAAATGTCAAAAGCAAGCTTTGTCTTAAATGACCAAACCATCTGGCAAGTCGATCCCATGATTGGCATGGAAGGACTCAAGCCGGAAGATTTTGTATAGTAATAAAGCTTTCTTTGTGTGATTTTAATAGTAACTAGCAAAACCTCCTAAAGAATGTTTCTTTAGGGGGTTTTGATAATTAAAACTTCAATCGCATTATCTATTGATTATAATTTCAAATAAAACAGAAAGGATGCCGACGATTATCAAGATGGCCATCAGAGAATATTGTTTTCTACTATAAGCTAAATTTATTTCCATCAGCCATGTGGCAATATACACTACTGTTGAAATAAAAAGTAAAGCTAACCCTAAGGACAATCCAATCGAAAAAAGTGGATTAGACTTAGGCAAGCCTGATAGCAAGACGGATATAATTATGATTACGCCAATCATGCCTATAATTGGAAAGATTTTCAAAATGTTTTCAATTTTTAAATCTTTCTTGTGATTATCTTTATTCATAAGTTTCACCACCTTTTATAAATATTATTTAGCTAATTTTAATTTAATAACTGGTCCTCAAGATTAATTATATAACTTGTTACAACTTCTATCTTTCTTCAATTCCTTGATTTTCTAAAGGTGTTATGGATGCCTAGGCTTTTACTAAAGAATTTATCGTACGATCACCTACTTTTCAATGAAAAACTTTCTATTAATGATTATATACTAACTGGCAAGATTTTTTTATTCAGGATTGACCTTTTTTATAAAAATTGCTATATTACTAAAGGTAGAGGACATGTCAGGTCATTCTAGAGAGATTACATTTGGTGCAAGTAATCAAGACATTGATGCTCCCTCATACGGACCATTCGAAAGATTGGCGTTTTGCTGGCGTTAACAGTCACTTAAGAAGATAACCAAGAGTTATTATAAGCAAGGTGGTACCGTGGTTAAGCGCCCTTGCATATAATGACTCTTTATTTTTATTGAAGGAGAATGCGGCATGAAACCATTAAAGAGTAAAGAAATACGTCAGATGTTTTTAGATTTTTTTGCAGAGAAAAATCATCAAATCGTTCCCTCAGCTAACCTCATTCCAATTAACGATCCAACGCTGTTATGGATTAACTCAGGGGTTGCTGCTTTGAAGAAATACATGGATGGAACTGAAGTTCCTGACAATCCCAAGATTGCCAATGTTCAAAAGTGTATTCGTACCAACGATATTGAAAACGTTGGTGTGACTGCACGACACCATACTTTATTTGAAATGCTAGGTAACTGGTCCATAGGGGATTACTTTAAAGAAGAAGCCATTCAATGGGCGTGGGAATTTTTAACTTCAGAAAAATGGTTGGATTTTGATCCCAACCGCCTATATGTTACCTATTATCCCGAAGATGAAGAAACTAAGCAGATTTGGATAGAAAAATGTGGTTTAGATGAAGATCATATTGTGGCTGTGGCTGATAATTTTTGGGATATTGGTGCCGGACCATGTGGTCCCGATTCAGAGATCTTCTACGACCGAGGGGAAAATTATCAAAACCTTTCAGCTGATGACCCTGAAATGTACCCAGGAGGAGAAAATGAACGTTACTTAGAAATTTGGAATCTAGTATTCTCACAATACAATCATATGCCAGATGGAAGCTACCAACCCTTGCCTAACAAGAACGTTGATACAGGTATGGGCTTAGAACGGATGGCCTCGGTCATGCAAGATGTTCCGACAAATTTCGAAACAGATTTATTTATGCCGATCATTGAAGCAATTGGTAGATTGACAACTGTCAATTATGGTGATGATGTAAAAACAGATACCTCTTTTAAAGTTATTGCTGATCATATCCGTGCGGTATCCTTTGCTATTGCTGATGGAGCTTTACCTTCTAACGAAGGACGCGGCTATATCTTAAGACGCTTAATCCGTCGTGCAGTTATGCATGGTCGTAAATTAGGAATTAATCATCTGTTTATTTCAGATTTAGTGCCAATTATTGTGGCTATGATGGGTGATCCTTATAAAGAGCTCATCGAAAAAGAAAACTTTGTTAAAGAAGTACTTTTAAAAGAAGAACAACGTTTCCATGAAACAATTGAAGAAGGCGAAGTCCAACTTCATCAAGTGATCAATGCGGTTCGTCAAGCAGGCCAAACGGTTATTAATGGAGACAGGGCTTTTCATTTATATGACACCTTCGGTTTCCCACTTGAATTGACGCAAGAAATGGCTGATGAAGAAGGGCTAACAGTAGACATTGAAGGTTTTGAGACAGCCATGGAAGAACAAAGAGAAAGAGCCCGTGCCGCACGTACAGATGAAGGATCGATGGCGATCCAATCGACAACTCTACAAGCTATTGACTATGATTTTGATTTTGTGGGTTATGAACAATTAAGTTCAGATGCGACATTGAAATATATTGTCGTCGATGACCAAGAAGTGGACCAATTACCAGCTAATAGTGAAGGGATTGTATTCTTTAACCGCTCACCTTTTTATGCCGAAATGGGGGGACAAGTAGCCGATTTAGGAGGGATTTTTGATGGCGATCAAATGCTGGCAGAGGTCCTAGATGTTCAAAAGAGTCCTCATGGTCAATTTATGCATAAGGTGAAAACATTGGAAATGCCGTTAAATCGTGAACAGTCTTATACTTTGACAGTTGACCGTCAAGCCAGAATGAGGACCAATCAAAACCATACAGCTACTCACTTATTACATAAGGCCTTAAAAGAAGTTTTAGGGGACCACGCTAATCAAAAAGGATCGTATGTGGGGCCAGATCGCTTACGTTTTGACTTTTCACATTTTGGTAAAATGTCAGCCGAAGAACTTAAACAAGTGGAATCCTATGTAAACTTTATGGTTGAAAATGCTATTAATGTTGACATAAGTGAAATGCCAATTGATGAAGCAAAAGCAATGGGAGCCATGGCACTCTTTGGTGAAAAATATGGGTCAATTGTTCGCGTAGTTAATGTAGGCAATGAATCCATCGAATTGTGTGGAGGAACTCACGTTAACAATACTAATGAGATTGGAACCTTTAAATTAATGGCTGAAAGTGGTATAGGAGCAGGATTGCGCCGCATTGAAGCCTTAACAGGTCAAGCAGCTATCGCCAACTATCAAAAGAACGAATCGCTACTAAAAGAAGTTCAAAATCAATTGAAAGTTAGCCAAAGTGATCAACTGCTAAGCAAGATTGAACAGTTACAACAGGATCTTAAAGTACAGCAATCTGAAATCGACTCCTTGACTGCACGCTTAATGCAGGAAGCTTCAGATGAAATCTTTGATGATGTTCAAACAGTTAAAGACATTAGCTTTATTGCAGCCAGCGTAGACAATCAAAATATGGATTCTTTAAGATCTTTAGGCGATACATGGCGAGAAAAAGCTGCTTCTAATATCCTTGTTTTAGCCACTTCTCATGAGGGAAAAGCTAATCTGTTAGTTTTAGTCGATCAAGAAACAGTGGCTAAGGGCATTAATGCGGGAGATTTAATAAAACCATTAGCAAAACATATTAAAGGTGGTGGAGGAGGTCGTTTGACTATGGCGCAAGCAGGGGGTAAAAATCCAGCGGCTATTCCTCAGTTGTTAGAAGCAGTGCCGCAAGAGATTGAGAATAGACTGATCTAGCCTGAAACACAATTTTAATAGTGAAAAAGCTATAAATAAAGCACAATAAGAGCCTTTTTATAGGGATTTATGGTAAACTGGAGATAATAGCTAACAAATCAACTAGGGATGTATTAAGTTGATGAGATTAAGAAAGGTTCGGTGAATACATCTATGCAATCATTAGATGAAACAATACTCTTTAAGTTAGATGATTTAAACCAACATACAGTTCGCGAGAGCTTAGAGATTGTCTATCGCGCATTGGAGGAGAAGGGGTATGATCCAGTCAATCAAATTGTGGGCTATCTCTTATCAGGTGACCCGGCTTATATTCCACGTCACAATGATGCGCGTAACCTCATTCGTCGTCATGAACGCGATGAAATTGTCGAAAAATTAGTCAAGTATTATCTAACTAAGAAGGAGTCTTAGTTCATGCCAATTGGAAATCGCAGCATGGGCTTAGATGTGGGTTCTAAAACGGTAGGGGTTGCTATTAGTGACTTAATGGGTTGGACAGCCCAAGGAATCGAAACTATACCGATTGATGAAGAATCGGATAACTTTGGTTATCAACGTCTTCAAGAACTCATCGAAGAGTATAAAGTAGATAAAGTCATTATTGGCTTACCAAAAAATATGAACAATACATTAGGACCAAGAGCAGAGGCTTCCCAAAAATTTGGTGAAAAACTGCATAAAATTGTCCCAGACTGTCAAATTATTTATCAAGATGAGCGATTGACTACTTCTCAAGCAGAACGGATGCTGATTGAAGAAGGGAATGTCTCACGTAAAAAACGCAAAAAAGTAATTGATAAATTAGCGGCAGTGATGATTTTACAAAATTACTTAGATTATAAGAAATAGGGGTGTTAAGATGGTAGAAGAACATAATCATGAACACGCAGAAAAAGAAATTGACTACATTACTGTTGTCGATGAAGAAGGCAACGAATCGTTATATGAAATTCTATTCACCTTTGATTCACAAGACTATAATAAATCCTATGTCCTTATTTATCCAGCTGGAGCAAATGAAGAAGAAGAAGTAGAAATTCAAGCTTACTCCTATAAAGAAAATCCAGATGGGACTTCTGGTGATTTACAAGCGATCGAAACTGAAGAAGAATGGAACATGATTGACGAAGTATTAAATACATTTTTGGCAGATGAAGAAGAATAGTTAAGAAAGCTAAGCTCTTTCCGATTGATGAAATCGGCAGGAGCTTTTTCTCTTATAAAATCATGAAGCTTGAAACATTAATTTAATCATTCATTAATTAGGTCAGGATAGTTATTTACTGTGTTATTTGCTATAATGCTTACAACATTAGGCTATTAGGAGGAAGTATGAAGATAGATTGGAATAGAATACAAGAAGATGCAAAAGTAAATGAAACCATGCATGTTAAAGAATTACTTTGGACCAATCGAGTAATTAAAATCATTCTTTGGATATTTTTGATTATTATCGTAGTAGGCACCTTATTCATTTATTGGAAACTGGATAAAGATTTAGGGCCGGTGGATGCCAATAGTTCTGAGGCAATCGAAGTGACGATTCCCATCGGGTCGACTTCTAGTGATATTGCACAAATTTTAGAAGATGAAAAACTGGTTAACAATAGTCAAATTTTTAATTTGTTTATGAAATTTAAAGGAGCTAGTGACTTTCAAGCAGGCTATTATCAATTAAAGCCTAATATGAATGCAGAAGAGTTGATTGCAACTTTAAAGGAAGGTGGCGAACCAATCCAAGAAGATATTGATACCACACTGACTGTTGTGGAAGGCATGCAAATAACTGATATTGCACAAGTAGTGGCTGAACAAACACCAATTGAAGCTGATACTTTTATTGATCGCGTTCAAAGTGAAGAGCTGTTTGAAGACTTGTTAAGGCGTTTTCCAAGCTTGATTCAACCACTATCTGAGATTGAAGGATTAAAATATCGTTTAGAAGGTTATCTTTTCCCAGCTACTTATGATTATATTGCTGGCATGACGGCTGATGATTTAATCATTAATATGGTTGGAAAAGCTAATATTGAATTTCAGAAATTGCAAGAAGACCTTAGCAATACTTGGTTAAACTATCACCAGTTGTTGAGTCTGGCTTCGGTTGTTGAACGAGAAGCATCGACTGATGAAGATCGCGCCTTAGTTGCAGGAGTTTTCTTCAACCGTCTAAACATTGAAATGGCTCTACAAAGTGATATTACGGTTATTTATGCACTTGGCAAGCATAAAGAGCTGGTTACTTATGAAGATTTAGAAGTAGATTCGCCTTATAATACGTATCAACATAGCGGGTTGCCAGTAGGACCGATTAATAGTCCTTCTCTATCATCGATTATGGCGACTATATATCCAACTTATTCAGATAACTATTACTTTGTCGCAGATATGAATACAGGCAAAATCTATTATTCTGCAACAGAAGCTGAGCATAGTGCCTTAGTAGAACAATACGTTCAACCATTCTTTGATGAAGCAAAAAAAGAAGCGAGTCAAGAAAATGCAGAATTAGAAGAAGAATAGCAAGAACAACAAATGAAACTTTTAACAAGCATTTGAATACTAAAAAAGAAATAATATGAAATGGCTTGCATTCAGCTAATTTATATGTTATTTTCTTAAGTATAGTTTTGAGCAAGTTCAATAGAAAGCAAGTAATCACCTCTTATTGGGTGGTTGCTTTCTTTATGTATTTGTCAATTAAGGGAGTGAAGTAATGGGGGATAGACCCATCATCATCGGTGTCACTGGTGGATCAGGTTCTGGTAAATCAAGTGTTAGCAAGCGAATATTAGAACAGTTTACTGAGATGTCCGTTTTGGTCTTAGCACAAGATAATTATTATAAAGACCAAAGCCATCTGACATTTGAGGAAAGATTAAAGACGAATTACGACCATCCCTTTGCTTTTGACAATGATTTATTTTTTGAACATATCCAAGCTTTTATAAGAGGTGAAACAATTGAAGTCCCTATTTATGATTTTGTGAACCACACGCGTTCACTTGAAACACGTAGAGAAGCTTCACGTGACGTGCTAATCTTAGAAGGGATTTTAATTTTTGAAGATAAAATGATTCGTGACTTATGTGATATTAAAATATATGTCGATACGGAAGATGATATTCGCCTTTCTAGAAGAATTAAACGCGATGTCATTAAAAGAGGACGTTCTGTAGAATCTGTTCTTGAACAGTACGAAACAGTTGTCAAGCCGATGCATCATCAATTTACTGAGCCAACTAAACGCTATGCAGATATTATTGTCCCGGAAGGCGGCCATAATCATGTGGCCATAGATTTATTAGTTACTAAAATTAACACAATTATTAATTAATTTGAAGGAGTATTAACAGATGGCAGATAAAACATATCCAATGACCCTAGAAGGTAAGAAAAAAATTGAAGCTGAATTAGAAGATTTAAAAGTAAATAAACGAGCTGAAATTATTGAACGCATTAAAGTAGCCCGGTCTTTTGGTGATCTTTCTGAAAACTCAGAATATGAATCAGCAAAAGATGAACAAGCTTTCGTTGAAGGACGTATTTCAACATTAGAAAATATGATGCGCTTTGCTGAAATTATTGATGATAAAAATGTTGCGGCTAATGAAGTAACATTGGGTCGTACCGTGACTTTTAACGAATTGCCTGATGGTCCTGAAGAAGCATATACCATTGTTGGCTCTGCTGAAGCAGACCCAATGGAATATAAGATTTCTAACGATTCGCCAATGGCCAAAGCTCTATTAGGACATAAAGTGGGTGATAAAGTAACTATTGAAACACCGGGCGGCTCATTTGATGTGGAAATTACTAAGGTGGCTAAGGCATAATTTATCCAACAGTTAGACTCCTTTTGGGGGTCTTTTTTTATGCCTTTTTCTAGGATTTGTTTGCTATAATAGATGGAAGATAAGCAAAGTATTATCTTTTTTCAGTTTATCTTTTATGCAATAATAGCAATGACTTAACAGAAGGGAGGTATTCCAATGAAAGACTTCTTTCGCAAACGTATTTTTCTCACGATGATTCTTTGTATCTTTTTAATTATATTAGAATTACTTACAGATTGGCATTTTCTTGGAATGTTTGCAGGAGGATTTTTGCTCATCAGTTTGAGCCTTTATATAGAGCGCTATTGGTTGAACCGATTGATTTTAGGATTGGGTTTGATTTTGGTTATTATGACGATTGTTTTAACCAAATCATTCTGGCTATTTCTTTTAACCATCTTTTTCGCTTTAATTGTCTTTAAAAAAGAGCATATACATGAAATGGGTAATCTTTCGGAGAGTGTTTTACATCCAGCCCCTAAAGAGTCTGAGAGTTATTACGGGATTAAACTGCTTCAACCACAAGACCAGCAGCGAACAATCTTAGAATATCGCTCTCTTTTTGATATGCGAGAAGAAGGAACCAAGACTTCATATGAGTGGGATGATATTAATCTTGTATATTTTGGTGGAAATTCCATTATTGATTTAGGGAATACCCTCATTCCAGCAGGTGAGCATACGGTAGTCATTCGAAAAATGTTTGGCCGTGTTCGTTTAATCATTCCGAGGGATATTGGCTTGAAAATGAATATATCTTTAATTAGTGGCAATGTTTTATTTGAATCTCAAGACTATGTATTAACATTGGAAAACTTTAAATGGCGTAGTCCCGATTATCAACAAGCTAACCGCAAATTAAATGTTATTATTTCAAGCTTTATAGGAGATGTTGAGGTGATTATTTTATGAATTTACGGTTATGGATTCGTATCTTACTCAATCAATTAATTATTACATTGCTGATCTGTTTTTTTGTGGTTGGTCTTTGTGCATGGCAACTACCAGCTTTTAATATTGAAGACCTTTTTATAATTAAGATCTGGGACGTTCGATTATTTATCTGGGTAGTAGCTATTATTATTGCCTTCTCAGTCATCTATAGTTTATATCTTACCTTTTCACTAAATGATTCTTATGAACTGATTCGAGCAAAAATCAATTGGTTATTGTTAGGCAAATATCACCATCCGATCTTCAATAAAACCAACCGTAAATCCAGTCTCTATACACAAGATTATAGCTTGGCCCAAGATATTAACCGCCTGCGCAATCGCTTGGTTGATTTGACTGAAGACTTACAAGAATTTACAGCTGCTCCGGTCTTTGTCGGTGAAGAGACTAAGGAAGAAATTATCGAACATGAGCGTAGTCGCATAGCACGTGAACTTCATGATTCGGTATCCCAACAATTATTTGCTGCTATGATGATGTTGTCAGCTATTACTGAATCCTATCCTGAAGAGGAAAACCCTAAATTAAGTGCTAAGCTTGAAAAAATTGAATCGGTCATTGGAAATGCTCAAACTGAAATGCGAGCCTTGCTCTTACATTTACGACCGGTTGACTTACAAGGAAAATCACTGCAACAAGGAATTAATAATTTGCTATTAGAACTACAAGCCAAAATACCTCTAGAACTGACTTGGGAATTAGATGATCCTAGATTAGAAACGGGAATCGAAGACCATCTCTTTCGGATTATTCAAGAAGCGGTGTCGAATACTATGCGGCATGCTCGAGCAAATAAATTAGATGTTTATCTAAGAGAAACAATGGATATGATAAATATTCGCATTGTTGATGATGGACGTGGCTTTGATCCTGTTCAATCGAAAAAGTCAGGCTCTTATGGTTTAACCAATATCCAAGAAAGAGTGAAGGGGATGGGAGGGGCGGTTTCGATAATTTCTTCTCCAGGGCAGGGAACGGTTGTCGATATTAAGTTGCCTTATAAACTTAAAAAATAAAATTATAAAACAAAGGAGTCAGTGTATGATAAAAGTATTATTAGTTGATGACCACGAAATGGTCAGGCTAGGTGTTTCGTCTTATCTAAGTATTCAAGAAGATATGGAAGTGGTGGGAGAAGCTAATAATGGCTTAGTAGGTTATCATCGTGCCCTGGATTTACGACCGGATGTTATTTTGATGGACTTAGTCATGGATACCATGGACGGAATTGAAGCTACGCAAAAAATTATGCAAGAGTGGCCCGAAGCTAAAATTATTATCGTGACATCTTTCTTAGATGACGAAAAAGTATATCCAGCTATTGAAGCAGGAGCTCAATCATATATCCTAAAAACTTCATCAGCTAAAGAAATCGCCGAGGCTATTCGCTCAACCTACCAAGGTAAGAGCGTGATGCAGGATGAAGTTACGCAAAAGATGCTAAATCGCGAAACCGAAGAAAGGCAAGTCCATCTGCATGATGATTTGACCAATCGTGAGCGTGAAGTCTTAGGATTGATTGCTAGAGGGTATTCCAATCAAGCGATTGCAGAAGAGTTGTTTATCACTTTAAAGACGGTAAAAACCCACGTTTCTAATATCCTATCAAAATTAGAAGTGGATGATCGCACACAAGCGACGATATATGCTTTCCAACATAATTTGGTGGATTAAGCAAAAAACTCGCTCAGATAAAAAAATTGCTATATGATAGATTCAGTTTATAGAGGAGGGAGTTGTTGCATTTGATTGCAACAAAGCATATGAAACTAACAGTAACAAATAAAGCTGCAGATTGGTTTAAGGAAGAAATAGGATTTAGCCAAGGTGCTGGTGTTCGCTTTAAAACAAAAATTTATGGATCGAGCCCTTTTGACAATGGTTTTGGGATTGCCATTGATTCTGTTCAGCCAGAAGACCCTTTAGTCACTTATCAAGCGCCCAATGGGGTCCTCTTCTTTATTGAACAAGATGACGAATGGTTTTTTGATGAATATGATTTAGAGGTAACTCTTGATGAAAGACTCTGTGAACCCACTTACAATTACATTAAGAATGGTCATTCCATTCATTAAATGAGGAGGATGTTTGTGTCAGCATTACAAAATCAAAACGCTATGAAAACTAAACGCTTAGTTATTTTAAGTATCTTCATGGCTATTATCCTATTACAAACTTGGGTACCTTTTCTAGGCTATATAGCCATACCCCCATTAAATATTACTATTATTCATGTAACGGTAATTGTAGCGACCTTATGGTTAGGCACTAAAGATGGTTTTATTATCGGAGCATTTTGGGGCTTGAACTCCTTGATTCGTGCTTATGTTATGCCAACATCGCCCATGTATGTTTATGTCTTTTCTTCACCATTAGTCTCACTTTTACCACGGATGATTATGCCTTTGATTGTTGGATGGTTTGCCCACCAAGCTCAAGATAAAATTCAAGATCGCTTGCGCTATATGATAGCAGGGGCCTTAGGTTCAATCTTAAATACAGTTTTCGTCTTAGGGGCAATTGGCCTCTTTAAACAGGCAGAGTATTCACAAATTAGTGGAGCCAATCTCGATAGCTTATGGCAGGTGCTCGGAGGTATTGTGTTAGTGAATGGTGTACCTGAGATGATCTTTTCAATTTTAGTGACGCCAATTTTACTGAATGCCGTCAAAAAATTACCTCAAACTCTTTAAGTAGGAAGTCCAAGATAATTCGTCTAAAAGCTGACTGACCTTCTTTGACATTTCCTCATGGAGATGCTAGTATGTATTTATACCTTTAATTGGGGGTGTCATGGTTTCGACAGGTGTTGTTCGAACCTTGGATGCGTCAGGTAGGCAGCGACTACCTCACCAACGCTACAGTTAAATATAACTGCAAACAATAATAACAATTTAGCTTTAGCTGCCTAAAAACAGCTGGCTAAGATCAGCCTAGCATCGCCCATGTGTTAGTTCCTGGTCTCAAATTAGTGGGATACGCTAAGTCTTTCCGTCTGTAAGCCTTAGAAGAGATAAGCAGACTCGCAAACACAAATGCCTGTTGGTCGGCTATGTGGGAGCTAAATAATAATAGACGCAACTATTGACGTAGATTCTTTGGTGGCGAGACATTTGGACAGGGGTTCGACTCCCCTCATCTCCATTGTTTTTTAATAAGAATATAGATTTATCAGTATTTTAAGACATAAGTAGTTGAACTTAAATAAAGTTATGGTTCGAAATGCTTAATAGGTCTTATATTGAGATAAAATAATCTATATTCTTTTTTGGCTCTTTGTCAAATAGGGTTGATGAGTAGGTGAGGTAACCGACTGGTTACT
>NZ_JBNUPL010000021.1:0-23031 GCF_050409445.1 Facklamia sp. P13055 | reverse complement strand
TATCTCGGGTCTTATTTTAAAGGTTATAGCAAAAATGGACTTATGATACAGCCCCTTTTTATGTTAACGAATTTCTACATTCTCTGCCTTTTCTAAAGCTTTAATCACTTGATCCATTGCCTTTGTCACTTCTTCATCTTTTAAAGTTTTATCTGGATTTTGGAAAGTTAAGTGATAAGCTAAAGATTGTTTATCTGCTGCTATATTCTCGCCAGTATATCGGTCGAATAATTCGACATTTTTCAAATTATCTCCAGCATTTTCATAGATTAAATCTACCAAGCTTTGGTGACTGGTTGATCGATCTACTAAAAGAGCGATATCACGAGAAGTTGATGGATATTTTGCTAAAGGGGTCTGTAGCAATAAGTCTCTGTTAAATCCTACTAAAGCCTCAAAATCTAACTCCGCAAAGAAAGTCTCCTTATCTAAGTCAAACTCTTGCGATAATTGGGGATGTAATTGCCCAATAAAACCAATTTTTTGACCGTCTAATAAGATATTGGCTGTTTGTCCTGGATGCATAAAGTCTAAATTTTCCATACGTTCAAATGATAAATGATTTCCTAAACGTAATTGGTCCATAATTTGTTCAACGATACCTTTGAGATCGTAAAAATCATAATTTTGACTTGCACTTTCCCAATTGGATGGACTCTTTTCACCAGAAACAAAGAAGCTAAGCATTTCTTTTTCTTCAGGTTGACGGTTCCTTTCAGTCGCTAAGAAAACTTTGCCCATTTCATAGAAAGCTATGGTCTTATTGTGACGGGCTTTATTGTAACGAGCAATCTCCAAGAAAGACGGTAACATTGATTGTCTTAAGAGTGATCTTTCCTCAGACATTGGTAAAAGTAATGAAACATAGCGATCTTTATTTGCATTTAATTTTGCAAACTCAGGTGAGATTAGAACATAAGACACTGTTTCATTTAAGCCTAACCCTTCAGCTAAAGAGCGTGTTGCTCTTTTTAATTTTTGTCGGCTATCTAATTGGGCGGGACGATTAGGAACCGCAGGTAGAGTAACAGGAATTTGATCATAGCCATAAATACGAGCCACTTCTTCTAAAATATCAGCTGGAATAGTAATATCCCAACGACGTGGGGGAATCGATACTCTCATCTGGTCATTTTCAAAAGCGACTTCAAAACCTAAGCGGTCAAAAATGGCTTGAAGCTGCGATTGATTCACTTGAATGCCTAATTTTTCTTCAATCATTTGCATAGGCAGTTCTACCACTTGATCATGCACATCATCGGCTTTTACTTCTAAGACTCCCTTTTCGATTTTACCCTGTGTTAATTGCGCCATCAAAATAGCAGCTTGGTCCCCTGCTTCTGAAAGAGTTGCTGGATTAATTCCTTTTTCAAAGCGGGCAGATGATTCTGATCTTAAGCCAAGACGTCGAGAAGTTGAACGAATGGCCTGAGAATTAAAAACAGCTGTTTCTAATAAGACATTTTGCGTCTTTTCGGTTACATGGCTATCTAGCCCACCCATGACACCTGCTAGAGCAATTGGTTGATCGTCAGAAGTAATCACTATATCTTTTTCTGTTAGATTTCTTTCGATTTCGTCTAAAGTCGTAAGCTTTTCATTTTCTTTGGCATAGCGCACACCAATCTTTTTGCCTGGTAATTGATCCAAATCAAAAGCATGCATAGGTTGACCATATAGCATCAAATAGTAATTGGTCACATCCACTAGGTTATTAATAGGACGAATATTAGCTTTCATCAAACGGCTTTGCATTTGAATCGGGCTTGGCTTTACTTGAATGCTTTTCAACACTCTTAACTGATAGTGACTACTTAAATCATGTTCTGTCATATCCAATTCTAAATTTTGTAATTCATCAATTGAAACTAATTGACTTTCACTGATTTTTAAAGCTTCAAAATGTGGAGTCTGAGAAACAATCGCTCCCACCTCGTGAGCTACTCCACGCATCGATAAAGCATCTGCACGATTAGGTGTAATGGATAATTCTAAAATCGGATCATCAAGCTCCATGTATTCAACGATATTTTGACCGATTGGAGCATCCTCTGCTAAAAGATATATGCCATCCACAAATTCCTTCGGTACCACCTTATCAGCAAATCCCAACTCTTGTAATGAACATAGCATTCCTTGAGAAACTTGACCTCTAAGTTTTGACTCTTTGATTCTAAAATCTCCAGGTAAAATACAGCCTTCTAAAGCAGTGATTACTTTAGCACCTTGCTTAACATTAGACGCACCACATACGATTTGCTTTTTGCCGTAATCTGCTACATTGACTTGAGCAATTTTTAAATGATCGGAATCAGGATGGTCCTCTAATTCTTCAACTAATCCAACTACTAGAGGACCTTGAATAGAATCGGCCAGATTTTCGACTCCTTCAATTTCAATACCCGTTCGAGACATTTTCTCTGCTAATTCCTCGGCAGGCATTTTATTTAAATCTAATAATTCATTTAACCAATTATATGAAACATACATTAGTTTTGACCTCCTTTGAATTGTGTCAAGAAGCGTAAATCATTTTGGTAAAAATGACGGATGTCATCAACGTTATGCTTTAACATGGCTACACGGTCAATTCCCACACCAAATGCAAAGCCGCTATATTTATTTGAATCAATGCCTGACATTTCTAGTACATTTGGATGAACGAGTCCTGCTCCTAAGACTTCAATCCATCCGGTACCTTTACAAATACCACAACCTTGCCCTCCGCATTTGAAACAGGACACATCCACTTCAACAGAAGGCTCTGTGAATGAGAAGAAGGAAGGTCTTAATCGAATCTCACGTTCTTCGCCAAAGAAGGCTTTAGCAAATTGTAAGAGCGTTCCTTTCAGATCTGCCATAGTAATCTTTTCAGCAACTACTAAGCCTTCCATTTGATGAAACTGATGAGAATGAGTCGCATCATCATTATCTCTTCTAAAAACCTTCCCGGGTGAAACCATCTTTAAAGGGCCATCTTTTTCAAAGTCATGCTTTTCCATTGTCCGAGCTTGCACAGGCGAAGTGTGTGTTCTTAATAAAACTTCTTCAGAGATATAAAAGGTATCTTGCATATCCCGAGCAGGATGATTTTTAGGCAAATTCATTTTTTCAAAGTTATAAGAGTCTAACTCTACTTCTGGTCCTTCAATAATTTGATAACCCATCCCTAAGAAAAGATCTTCTAATTCTTCACGCGTTTGAGTTAATAAGTGGCGACTACCAAAGTTCTGCCGTCTTCCAGGCAAGCTAATATCGATTGTTTCACTAGCCAGTTGAGCAGCTAATTCTTTCTGCTTTACTTGCTCTTGTTTTTTCTCAATATGGTCATTAAACGATTGATGGAATTGATTAATTAGCTGACCTAAAATCGGCTTTTCATCTTTTTCTAAATCTTTCATTTGTTTTGAAATTTGCGTCAATTCACCTTTTTTACCGGTATATTTCACGCGAATATCCTGAATCATTTTACTTGATTCCGCTTGCTTGATTTCTTCAATTGCCTTTGCAACTAAACCATCGACTTGTTCTTTAATGACTTGTAATTTATCATTCATCATAATCCTCCTAGCAATTAGCACTTTAATATTCCATCCAACAAAAATAGCCCGTCCCTAAAAGGGACGCGCTACCGTGGTACCACCCTTATTCTTGAAAAATTTCAAGCACTCAAATCATTGTTAACCCCAATGAAGGTATCTTTTTCTAGTTTCAAACTATTTAAGGATCGACTCCTAGGATGAAAATAATTGAAAAGTGACATCATCTGCTCTCAGTCGGTGACAAATTTCCCTGTTTATGTACCTTTCAATTAGGTCCTAATCATAGTCTTTAGTTATCTTTATCAAGTATAGCCTGTAAATAGTTTTTCGTCAATCTTGCTCTTTAGTGAAAAGTCATTTCACCCTCACTATTCGCTAAATCCAATGGTCTGCTCTTTCTTATATAGAGAGGCTTTTAGCCACCTTTTTAAACCTTCTACTAATTCGCATACAGCTGATTGCTTATCCATTAAAGTCACAATTAATGACTCGCCATAGCGTGGGATATCTAAAGTAGCGCCACACATATGTTTTAAAATTATATCTTTTTCTTTGTCTGATAAATCAGTGATTTCTAATGCATTCTTTAAAGCGATACGTGGATGCTCATAATTATGGCCTTTTCCGCCTACGCAATCCTTTGAGCAAGAATCGTAGAAAAACAAATCGTGCAGAAGGGCTGCTCTGGCTGTAGCGATCGCATCGAGCTTAAAACGTTTAGCCCAAAGGTATGAACGATAAGACACTGAAATAGAATGTGCTAAACGATTGGTATATTTATGATGGACAAATTTTTCTAGAGATTGAACTTTTTCATTCTCCATCAAATCTTTAACAATTGCCACATATTCTTGGTTATCTTGCCAAGCTATTGCCATTTATCCACGTCCCTTCTTTAATCTAACTCTAGTATACTCCGCAAATATGAAATTTATGTAAATTCTATGTAAAAGTTTAATAAAGCTAATATTTATTAACTAATTCGACCATTGTTTCCAGGCAAACATTAAAATACCTGCTGCTATAGATACATTAAGGGATTCTGCTTTTCCTGGCATAGGTATAAAGACTGATTTATCTGCTTTTTCCATCCAAAAAGGCCCAACACCTTGCCCTTCATTGCCCAAAACCAAGACACAGTGGTTAGCGATTAATTTACGATAATCTTCAGCTTCTTGATTGACGGCTGTACAGTAAAGAGGAAGTTCACTCGCTTGAATGGCTTTAAATATTTGAGCGTTTGAAGCTTCATAGATAGGCAAGTGCCATAAAGATCCTTGACTCGCTCTTATGACTTTATCATTGTAGAGGTCTACACAACCTTCAGCTAAGAATACACCATCAAAACCTGCTGCATCAGCGGTTCGAATCATGGTTCCTAAATTGCCCGGGTCTTGTACCCCGTCACATAAAAGATAGTGGCTACCATTTATATTTTCTTTAGCTAAATTACTTTCTTTTTTCTTAATGACAGCCATCACTCCTTGGGTATGTTGAGTGAGTGCGACTGTCTTCATCACTTCTTCACTTAAAATCAACACTTCGATTTGAGCTTGTTTGATTTGTTCAATAGTCTGTATATGATTTTCATGATAACTTGGCGTCATTAAAACTACTTCAATGGCTGCTTGATAAGTGATGGCTTCTTCAATAAGATGTTCACCCTCGATTAAATAAGTTTCTGTCTTTTTGCGATTCTTAGCTAAATGCAATTTGCGGTAGTCTTTTATTCTTTGATTTTGCTTTGATTGAATAATTTCCATAATATTTCACCTTTTTTCTTCATGAATTGAAGGTTACTTGAATATATAAAAAAAAGCAAACTTTCTAGCAAATTGGCTAGAAAGTTTGCTTAAATGGTCAATTAGCGTGTTAAGCGATAGATAGATTCTGCATAAATAGCAGTAGCTCTTAATAAGTCATCCATCGCAAGGAACTCATTGGCTTGATGCATAGTATCAATTGAATCTGGGAATAAGACACCAAATGAAACTCCACGCTCCATTAAGCGGCCATAAGTTCCTCCACCAATTGTTTTTTCATAAACTTCATTGCCAGTTTGTTTAGCATATACATCCAGTAAAGTTTTAACCATTGGATCTTCTGGTGAAAGATAATGAGGGTCTTTATTACCATTCATTTCCACTTTCACTGCTAAGTTAGCAACATTTTTGATAATAGCTGATTGAATTTGATCTTTGTCGGTTCCTTTAGGGTATCTAAAGTTAGCATCTACTAATCCACCTTCAGCATCATCAAAATTGATAATACCAATATTCATAGACAAGGCTCCCATAATATCATCGACTATAGCGACACCGATTTTTTCACCTTCAAAATCAAGGTGTAACTTATCGCCTACTAGAGTTAAGAAGTCATTGGCTTCTTTTTTATCAAATGTATACTTACTTAAGAAAGCAGCTAAGTAAGTTCCCGCATTATGGCCTTTTTCTGGAGTAGATCCGTGAGCCGCCTTACCTGTTAGTTCAAAACGTAATTGACCAGACGCTTGGGAAACTTTACCTGATACAGGTTGATCTTCTAAAAAGGCTTGGAAATCAGCTTTTATTTGGTCTGCTTGATCAGTTTTTACACTCGCATAAGCTTCTTGAGGAACCATATTTGCACGAAGACCTGCATGGAAATCAAGCAATTTATGATTAGCTTCCACTGTTTGCTTAGCATCAAATTTAAATTGAGCAGAAACATTTCCTTTTTCACCGTTGATAATCGGGAATTGCGCATCTGGTGAAAAACCATAGTCTGGCATTTTTTCAACTTTAGCATAATGATCCATACACATCCAGCCAGATTCTTCATCTGTTCCAACAATCAGATGAATCTTTTGATTAAACTCTGCGCCTAATTCACGTAATAATTTAATGGCAAAGTAAGCACCAATTGTTGGTCCTTTATCATCAGAAGAACCACGCGCATAAATGCGTCC
This sequence comes from Facklamia sp. P13055, assembly GCF_050409445.1. Taxonomy (NCBI): domain Bacteria; kingdom Bacillati; phylum Bacillota; class Bacilli; order Lactobacillales; family Aerococcaceae; genus Facklamia; species Facklamia sp. P13055. The sequence continues at coordinate 16,542 of NZ_JBNUPL010000021.1, read as the reverse complement.
ATCTTTGATTACTGGCTCATAAGGGTCAGTGTCCCAACCAGTTCCTTCAGGAACAACATCCAGGTGACCTAAAATACCTAAGGTTTGATCGCCTTCTCCAATTTCAACACGGCCCACCAAAGGCCCAAATTGCTTCGTTTCAAAACCATCTTCTTGGGCCATTTTTAAGAATTCTTCTAAAGCTTTTTTAGGTCCAGGTCCAACAGGAGCCTCTGCTGTTGCTAAATCATCTTCACGAACTGAACGAATGCGAATCATCCGAAAAAGATCTTCTAATAAGTCTTCTTGACGTTTAGTGACTTCATCTAACCAATTAATATTGTCTAAATTTTCCATCTTTCTACCTCCATAAAATATAGAATTTCAAAATCATTCTGACTTTAATAAACTATTGCCATCAAATGAATCCGTTCCCATTATATCATATAAATTTATCCAACCCTATATCTCTACTTTAAATTTAAGTCTTTTTTTAAATAAGACTTTTTCTCTGAGAATAGCCTTTTTACTATTCATAACCCAATGGCTTTAGAGCTTCTATTTCAGCTTGAGTTAATTGACGATAATCTCCAAGAGCTAAGTCATCTTCAAGCTGGAGAGGTCCCATTGATAAACGGTGAAGTTGAAGAACTTCCATCTGACAAGCTTGAAACATTCTTTTTACTTGGTGAAATTTACCCTCACTAATGGAAACGCGAATTTTAGATAGACTCTTTTCAAAATCTACTTCATCAATACATAATTGAGCGGGTTTACTTATAAATTCACCTAAATCCAAGCCTGCTTTAAACGCTGCTACCGTTTCTTTCGTAACATTTCCTTCAATTAAAGCTTGATAGGTTTTATAAACTTGTTTTTTTGGAGAAGTTAACTGATGAGCCATTTGACCATTATTGGTAATTAATAAGAGACCAGTGGTGTCAATATCTAGTCTCCCTACCGGAAAGAGATCAAAACGATAATCATCCGGATGTAGACAATCGATAACCGTATCATGGTGTCCGTCTTCAGTGGCAGAGATAACGCCTTGCGGTTTATTCAAGAGCCAATAGATGAACTTGTGGTAAATAATTTGTTGTCCATCTACTTCTATCAAGTCCTTGTTTTCGTCTACTTGAAAGTTTGCTTTTATAATTTGTTCACCATTGACTCGAACACTTCCTGTTGAAATTAAAGACTTGACTTCTTTTCTAGAGCCGAAATTCATATGACTTAATAATTTATCTAATCTCATCGGTGGATACTCAATTTCTTTTGTAAATCCGCACGGTAATCACCGATAATAATCGGCAACATACCGAATAGGGCCATAGTGCCACTATAGATAAGAATGGCAATCAAAACGACTATAATGATTTGAACTAAAGTTAAGCCTCGTCCTACTGGATCCATCATCAGATTGATTAAACGATTCCAACCGTAAGTACCAATTGCCATAATGGTTGTCGCAATCACAATGCGCACAATATCACCTACAAAATAACGATCACGAATTTTGATTACACGCCAAATCTTCATCCACATTAAAACAGCAGCCACAGCAAAGCCAAAGAAGGTCGCCAGTAAAGCACCGTGAGCTTGGAATAACGCTACCATTGGAAATTGTAGAACAAGCTTAATTGCTAAACCTACCAGTAAATAAGTGATTGCAAACCGACGATAATCCATTGATTGAAGAATGGTTGCAAAAACAGTATATGCTCCTAATACAATAGCTGTAAATGATCCTGTCGTTAATAAACCCGGTCCTGCAGAAATACCTGCTGGATAGAAGAAAGGATAGACATTGTCAGCTATAATCGCCATTCCGATTGAGGCTGGCAGCATGATAAAGGTGAATAAAAGAACAATATTTTTGATTAATTCACTGGTTTTATTAATATTTCCTTCAGCGTACTTACTTGAAACAGCTGGGATTGATGAAGCCGCAATAGCTACAGCAAATGAAACAATAATCATCACTAATTTATTAACATCTAAGCTCATCGCTCCAAATAATTCAGCAATTTCTGAATTTAATAACACACTGGTACGAACAAGGATTTGTTTAAAGGTATAGGTATCAATATTTTGTGCAAAAATTATACCTGAGCCAAGCAAGATGAAAGGAATCGAATCACGTAGCATAATTTTTAGGCTATCCATGAAATCGATATCCATCTTATTTAAGGATGTCTCTTTAATACTTTTCATTTTTCGATTATGAATAATATAAGCACCAACCAAGAAGAGCAAGGCAATTAAGGCTCCAACAAAGGCTGCAAAAGTTGAATGAGCAACCGCGTCTGTAATCGATCCCTCGTAAACCATCATAATCAGGTAAGTAGCACCTAAGATATAAAGAACTCGCATAATTTGTTCCAGAACCTCAGAAAGGGCTAGCGGTATCATTTGACTATAACCTTGGAAATATCCTTTAAATAGGCTTAAAGTAGGTAAAATCAAGAGAGCCGGTGCTAATGAACGAACGACAATGATTGCCGCTTCTTGGTTATCTGTTGGTGAATTAGCTACTAATACAGGTGCGATTAAATAAAAGATTGCAGCAATTAAGATACCTGAGAAGGCCATAATTCCCAGTGAATATTTAAAGAGCTTGTCGACCACTTTAAATTCTTTCTTAGTGCTGTAAAAGGCTATCTGCTTAGCAACCGCCGCAGGAAAACCAGCTACTGCAATTGATAAGAAAAATACGTATGGATTATATCCAACAGCATAAAGAGAGTTTGCTTGAGAATATTCTGCCCCTAGCCAAGCTGCCCATGGAATAATATATAAAGCCCCAATAATTCGGGATAGTATTTGTCCCATTGACAACCAAGCAGCACCAGCAACAAATTTAGATTTATCTTCAGAATGGCCTTGTTCACTCAGTTCTTGCTGAGCTTTTTCTGCTTCAAAAAGATTAGCATCTAAGGTGTCTTCAAGAAGGACATCCGTTAAAATTGGCGCTTCGTAATAAGAAGTTTTTTGCGAAATTTCTTCTGCAATGGACTCTTCTTCAGATAAATTATCCCTATCCTTGGGTTTTTCTTCTTCATTTATTGACTCTTGGTCATCATTATTAATGATTGCAGCTTGTTCATTTTCATCAGAAGATTCCTGTTCAAGACTCGCATCTAAAGGCGCTTGTTTTTCAGTTGGTGTCTCTTTTTCTCCTTCAACTTCACTGTCTTTATCATCATGATTTTGAACCGTTTGTAGCATTTGACTGGTTGACTGCTTGGTTTTCTCTAACAGCTTTGTAGAATTAGCTGCAATTTTAGCCCAGGCATTGCGTGAATTGACTTTAAGCTTATCTAATAAATTAGATCCTTTTTTAGGAGTTATTTGCTCTTGTTTATAATGATCTTCAGGCAAGATGTCCCATGCTAAAGCTTCTATTTCTTCATCATTATACATTTGAGTTTGCGATGACTTTTGCGATTCTAAATCTTTTTCATCAGAAGAACTTTCATTGGTCTTGGAATTGAAATTGACTTTAGAAAAAGCAGGTTCGACAGAGGAAGAATTCTGCTCTTCTTGAGATTGACGATTGTTACTATCTTGAGTCTTTTCTTGCGATAAAGATTGTGACTCAAACTCCTTATCTTCCCTCCCTTCGTCTATATTTTCAGCTGGTGAACTTTCTGCCGATTCCCCATCAGTCAATGCTTCCTCAAGAGAATTTGAACTACTCTTTAAACTTGAATTAGGAGTTTGAGAGAGACTTTCAGTTTCAGCTTGACTATTATCCTCAATATCTTCAGCTGGATGGCTATTATTAATTACGTCCAATTCGTTAAGAGACTCTTGTTCTAGACTAACTGCTTCCTCACTCGCTAAAGAATTATCAATCAATGCTTCGTCTGAATCATAGGATTCAACTTCAAAAGTATTGGTGTTGAGAGACTCATGCACAACTTCTTCATCTTCTCGTTCTTCAGAAGTAAGGGGTTCAAATTCATCACGCGTTGAAAAAACTATCTGGAAAACTCTTTGAAAGAATCCAGGTCTAACATTAGCAGCTCGCTTGTTTCGATGCTCTTTTCTTAGGCTTTCCTCAATCGATCGATACTGGAAGGGGTTCTCATTTTCATTTCCATGACCATCTTGTTTTTCAAAATCATGACGAGTAAAAAGATCTGGTTCTATTTCTAATTCCAGTGTTTCCTTAAGATGATTAGCTGGATCTTTCATAATTTCAACTTTTTGAGTTAACTGTGAGAATTCCCTTTCTTTATCAGTATCCTCAATTGAACTTAGAGAACTAACTTCAATTTGATTGTCTGCGATTTCTTCCTCGGCTTCAATTACTTCCTCTGAATTATCTTCAAATTGCTCAAGTAATTCTCCTGCTTGTTCTTCAGTAGGTTGATTGTTAATGGCTGACTCTTTTTCATTTTCTGTCAATTGATGATCTACTAAATTTTCGATCGGTTGATTTGTATTAGGATCAGCTTTTATCTCTCGGTCAAAATAATCTGAATCCATTGGCCGAGGATTAGGATGTCTCAGTTTTTCGAGATCTTCTTCTGTAAATTCTAGTGTATCAAAACGGTCGTAATCATTTTTAAATCCCTGATTTTTATCATCAAATTGATTATCAGACACTTACTACACCCCTTTTATTGATATTTCGTCTCTAATATAACATGTATCTATATCAAGAACGATTTCTTAGCACTTTAACTAGTTAGCCACTATGTTAACCAAACGGTTAGGAATAGCAATGATTTTACGAACTGTTTTACCATCCAACTCTTTTTTTATGCTTGCTTCTGCAAGAGCTAACTCTTCCATAGCCTCTTTTTCTAAATCCAAAGCTATATCGAGTTTTGCTTTAACTTTACCGTTAATTTGGATGACAATTTCAACAACTTCATCTTTAATGAGTGACTCATCATATTCTGGCCAGCTTGCTTCTGATAATGATTCAGAGTGCCCTAATTTTTGCCACAACTCTTCCATTAAGTGCGGTGCAATTGGAGCTAACAACTGAACAAAGCCTTTGGCATATTTCTTAGGCAATACATCGACGCTTCTAGCTTCATTTAAGAAAATCATTAGTTGAGAAATTGCTGTATTAAAATGTAACTGCTCAAAATCTTCTGTCACTTTTTTGACTGTTTGATGGTAAATCTTAGTCAATTGATCATCTTCAGACTCTTGAATAGCTGAACTTATTTGACCCGTCGTTTCCTCAATAAATAAACGCCATACGCGATCCAAGAAACGTCTTGAACCTTCCAAGCCATTTTCTGACCAAGCGATCGATGCGTCTAAGGGGCCCATGAACATTTCATATACTCTCAATGTATCTGCGCCATATTCATTAACTACATCGTCTGGATTAACCACATTTCCCTTCGATTTAGACATTTTTTCATTGTTTTCACCCAAAATCATTCCTTGATTGTAGAGTTTTTGGAAAGGTTCTTTAGTAGGAACGACCCCCAAATCATAAAGAAACTTATGCCAAAAACGGGCATAAAGAAGATGTAAAACAGCATGTTCCGCTCCACCTATATAGAGATCGACATTTTGCCATTTGTTTAATGCCTTTTCAGAAGCAATCGCTTCAGTATTATTTGGATCCATGTAACGTAAAAAATACCAGGAAGAACCTGCCCATTGTGGCATAGTATTTGTTTCTCTTCGGCCCTTCATGCCTGTTTTGGGATCTTCAACTTCCAGCCAATCTTTAACATTGGCTAATGGAGATTCGCCTGTTCCAGAAGGTTTAATGCGGTCTGTCTTAGGTAAAAGTAAAGGTAGTTCTTCTTCAGCAATCGCTGTGCTTGTACCATCTTCCCAATGTATAACTGGAATAGGCTCTCCCCAATATCTTTGTCTAGAGAAGACCCAGTCTCTTAAGCGGAAGTTAACTTTTCTTTGTCCTTTAGCATTAGCTTCTAACCACTCAATCATTTTTTGATTGGCTGCTTCTATGTTCAAACCATCTAAAAATTCAGAATTAATATGCACTCCATCTTCTACATATGCCTCATTTTGAATTCCTTCTTCGGATTTAATCACTTCATATCTTGGTAAATCATATTTTTGTGAGAACTCATAGTCTCTTTGATCATGAGCTGGGACCGCCATGACCGCACCTGTTCCATAAGAAGCCAATACATAGTCTGCAATCCAAATAGGTATCTCTTTAGCTGTTACAGGATGGATGGCGTATGAGCCAGTGAATACACCCGTTTTATCTTTAGCAAGTTCAGTACGGTCTAAATCCGTTTTAATCGAAGCAGCAGCAATATAGCTTTCTATTTCTGTCTTTTGTTCTGGACTCGTTAAGTCTTTAACGAGCTCGTGCTCTGGTGCTAAAACGATATAAGACAAACCAAACAAAGTGTCTGGACGGGTAGTATAAGTTGTAATGATTGAAGGACTATCTTTTACTTCAAAATCAATTAAAGCTCCCTCAGAGCGGCCTATCCAATTGCGTTGCATCTCTTTAACTGAATCCGGCCAATCCAAATCTTCTAAATCATCAAGTAAACGCTGGGCATAGGCTGTAATTTTTAATACCCATTGCTTCATTGGACGACGGACTACAGGGTAACCGCCACGTTCTGACACACCATCTACAATTTCTTCGTTAGCTAATACTGTTCCTAAAGCTTCACACCAATTAACGGTAACATCCGCTTGATAAGCCAATCCTTTTTCATAAAGTTTGGTAAAAATCCATTGAGTCCATTTGTAATAGGATGGATCGGTAGTAGCAAATTCTCGCTCCCAGTCATAAGAGAAGCCTAGAGATTTGATTTGACGTTTAAAGTTGGCGATGTTTTTTGCTGTAAAATCTGCTGGATCGTTACCAGTATCTAAGGCATATTGTTCAGCTGGTAAACCAAAAGCATCCCACCCCATTGGATGAAGAACATCATAACCTTGTGCTCTTTTCATTCTGGCCATAATATCAGTAGCAGTGTAACCTTCTGGATGACCTACGTGTAGTCCTTGACCTGAAGGGTATGGAAACATGTCTAATACATAATATTTTTCTCGGTCTGCTCTATCCTTAGTTTTAAAAGTTTCATTTTTATCCCAATAATCTTGCCACTTTTTCTCAATTACTCGATGCTGATATGTCATATTCTTTTCCTCCAATTATCTAATCTTTTATACAAAAAAGCCCTATGAAATCATCTCAAAGACAACTTCATAGGGCGCAATCGCGCGGTACCACCTATTATTTCATTAGCTGAGAGCTAATGCTCTATGCTTTAACGCAGCAAACGTCTCAAGTTAACACTTTACGCTTAGCTCGAGCATTAAAAGGAAGAGTTCAAAAGCTTTTCAACACTTACTTTCACCAAATGTAAGTTCTCTTTAGATGATCCACAATTTACTAGGTCCTACATTTTTAAATTTTTAAAAATTAATAATTTGTCCGATATAAATGGTTGTTCCACCATTTTTTTCAATCAGATCATTAACATCTAAGCCATTACGACGTGCAATCGCATATAAAGTATCATTAGCCTTTACAACATAAGAACCCGTTGAAACTACTTCATTAGTGCTTTCATTTGATTCTTCATTAATTGTTTGACTTAAGTTAACCGTTTCAGACTTTAATGGAGTAGAAACAGTTACTGAAGATTCGATTGAAACGTCATCTTGCTTAATAACTTCTACTTTAGTTTCTAACTTCGTTGCTTGACGAGCTAGGGCTTGACTTGATGAAGTTTTAGTGGAAATATTTAATTTTTGGCCTGGAATAATTAGACTGTTAACTTGTAGATTGTTTGCTTCTAATAAGCTAGCTAATGTTATTCCATGGCTATTTGCAATGGCCCATAAAGAGTCACCTGCTTTTACTATATAATCCCCACTTGTATTTTGTTTAATTTCTTGAGTTTTATCTGTAACTACTAGATTTTCTTTTGGCGTAGATACTGGCTTTTTATTAACAAGATGAGAAGACGCTTCACCCATATTGCTTCCAGGAATTATCAATTTTTGATTGGGATGGATAACAGTATTTAAGTGAATGCCGTTAGCTAATAATAAGTCGTTAATACGCACACCATGCTTTTTCGCAATAGCATATAAAGAATCGCCCGCTTTAATAGTGTAAAGCCCTTTAGTTGTTGAGCTTACAGTGTTCTTATCAACAGGTTCATTCGTATTTTCAACCGGCTTGCTTGCAGAAGGCTTGCTGATAGATAATTTATTTACTTGACTAGTAACTTGAGTTTGACCAGGTATCCTTAAAACTTGATTGGGATGGATAACTGATTGAATCGTCATTCCATTAACTTTTATTAAGTCATCAACATTTACGCCTAATTTCTTGGCTATTTTATAAAATCCGTCACCCGGCTGGACTTTATAGCTTCCATTGGTTGAAACGATTTCACTTGAAACAGTTTCGTCTACAATGCTTGTTTCTGGTGATGTAGTAGGTTTAATTGTAGTGGACTGATTGGGGCCATCAAATTGATCCAATTGATATTGGCTAATTATTTGGTTTAATTTTCCGCCATAGCGTGTATCTGTTGCATAACGTCCAGTTAAATGTTCTGTTGCCTCTTGATACGAAGTTGTATTGGATTTTAAAGCTCCTTGATAATAGCTTTTTCTCCAAGCAGATCCTTCACCAGTTAATACTCTAGCATAATCCAATAATGAATCAGCATAAGAATCATACTTTCTAAAGTTATCTTTAATTTGATAATAAGATCCTGTCCCATCATCTTCTAGAGTATCCATTTCCACTTTTTTATCCTTTTTTCCTGCCTTGACTCCAAACAGATTATAGTTAGGTGCTTGAGCAAGTGTTGAACTTCCCCAGCCGGACTCTAACGCTGCTTGGGCTATCATAACAGAAGCATATAAATCATTTTTAGCAGCAATTTCTTTCGCAGATTGCCCGATACTATTGATAAATTCTTGTGGAGAGAATTTCTTTTGAGATTTCTGAGCATGAACAATGGCATTTTCAGATTGAACTTGTGTTAACACACTTGTTGACAGTAACATTACACCAACATTAATATTGGTGAAAATTTTCTTAAATAGTTTGCGTCTTTGGATTTTTTCTTGCTGACGCATTCTCCGATTTCGCTGTTGAATCATCCTTCAGCCTCCAAATTAAATAAATTTCCATACGGATACATACTGTATTATATGCCATCTCTAATAAAAAATGTTCCTTTATCGTTACTTTTATTGGATTTTTAACATAAGTAACATAAATGAAATATATCAATATTGGTTTGACTACTTTTAATTGAATACATTAGCGAGTATAGTATGAATAAATGGCCACAATATAGAGGAGCGATTTTTTTGAAGTCCTATTTAAAACATATACTCATCCTTCCATTTGTTCTTCTGTCAGGATGTTCTTTCTTAAATGAAAAAAAACTTGAAAATCACTGTTGGCAAGTTACTTTAAATGATTCACTTATTTATCAAGTAGATTTTCAAGATGAGCTTGTTCACTTTCAACTGAATGAAGATAATTTCCTAGAACAAGCCGAACAAGAGTTGGATTTATCTCTACAAGAAACAAGGGATTTGCTGATTGATAAAAAAGAGGAGTTAAATTTTACAGCGCGTTATTATTTAGAAGGAAACTATTTAAATCTTATTCAATCAGCGCACCAAGCAAAGCAATATGAAATAAAGTTTAAGGGTACGACTACCATACTCACTTCCTCAGATGGCAGTCAACTTTTATTAGAAAGAGTGGAATAATGAAGAATGCCTTACAGTCTAGTCATGATGCTTTAGGAAAATTAATTGAAAAATTCCCTGCTGGAAATTATATTGACGCTACTCTCGGAAAAGGAAATGACAGTTTTTTTATATTAAGCCACCCGGCTTTTTCTGGAAAACTTTTTGCTTTCGATATTCAAGTTCAAGCACTGGAAATAGCTCAACAAAAGCTAAAAATCTTTTCATCCGATTCTTTCCAACTTTTTAACAATGGACACCAGCATTTTGATCAAGTTCTCAGTTTTTCAACCTTAGCTAAAGTTCATGGAGCTATTTTTAATTTAGGCTATTTACCTGGAGCCAGCCATCAAATCACTACTAAAGCTTCCACAACCTTACAAGCACTCAATCAAATTGCTCAGCGCTTAGTTTCAAAAGGGAAAATATTTATTGTTGTTTATTCAGGACATAAAGAGGGAGCGATTGAAAAAGAAGAATTAATAAAACACTTAACGCTATGGTCGCAAGATCAGTTTACAATCTCTATTCTTGATTTTTTAAATCAAAGGAATCACCCTCCTCTTTTAATTACTATCGAAAAGAAATAAAGAAGCAATCATGAATGACTGCTTCTTTGTTTTATCTTTATTAGTTTAATTTCAATTTAAGCTTATAATCTATCTGCTCTTAATGGCTTCAATAAACCGTTCGATACTCTCTTTGACTATTTCCTTAGGTAGGGCTAAATGAATACGAATAAAACCTTCACCACAAGAGCCAAACATCACACCATTATTGATATAAACATGATGTGCTTCTAACAGCTTAATAATTTCCTCACATTCCATATTTAATGGAGTCAAATCCAACCATAATAAATAGGAAGCCTCCATTGGTGTTACTACAATTTCAGGCAGCTGATCTTCAATCATCGCTTTTGCCATTTGATAATTTTCTTCGATTAATTCTACTAATGCTTCTTTCCAATCTAAACAATCATTATAGGCATGTTTACAGGCATAAAGACCTAAGACTGGAACAGAAAGCAAATTCATTTTTTCAGCTGTTTCGATATATCGTTGACGCCATTCAGGATTCACGATGAAGATATTTGATGTCTGTAAACCCGCTAAGTTAAACGTTTTAGAAGGCGCAGTAGCCACGACTACACGCTGTGCAATATCGTCAGATAAATTAGCAAAGACATTATGTTTGAAATTTTTATGGGCTAGATCAAAATGAATTTCGTCTGAAAATAGATATAGGTCATTTTCCTTACAAATTTTAGCAACTTTTTCCAGTTCTTCTTTCTTCCATACACGCCCGACTGGATTGTGAGGGCTACAGAAAATCATTGCTTTAGCCTCTTTTGCTGCTGCTTCTAATGCTTCAAAATCTATGGTATAGTATCCTTCATTATTAATTAACTCAACATTAATCTTCTTACGCTCATTATTTTCAATAGCTGCCGTAAAAGGTCCATAAACAGGCTCTAAAATAATGATACCATCGCCTTTTTGTGTAAAAGCATTAACGAAAACATTAATTGCTGGAACAACTCCAGGTGCGGTAACCATCCACTCTTCTTTAACATCCCATTGGTGCTGGTCTTTCATCCATTTCTTAACGGCTTCATAATAGGCTTGATTCGGTACGGTGTAGCCTAAGACAAGTTCGTCCAAATCTTTTTTTAAGCCTTCAATGATACCGGGTGCCATTGGGAAGTCTAAATCTGCTACTGAAAGCGGAGCGATCCCCTCAGGAATATTCTTATTAGACTCTCTCATTAATAACCATTTTTTAGAACCTTGCTGTGTGCGATCGACACACGTTTTAAAATCATAAGCCATGTGATTGCCTCCTAGATATACTAAATTTCAATCTCTGTACTCCTATCTTACACAAATTAAACGCTTTCTTCAACGGCTTCTTAAATTATAAGAGAAATATTAAAGAAATTTAATTTAAAATAAAAACTAGCCCATTTTAGCATGGACTAGTTTTTTTAATGATTATTAGAACAGTAATTTATCTGCTCCCCCAACAGTATTACCTAAGGCTTCAATCGCTAAGACATTTAAATAATGCCATGGACGGTCATAGTTAGGTTGGAAGAAGAAGTCTAACAACGCTAGTTGCTCAAGCGTATATTTGGCATTAATGACTGTTGAAAGCACATTAATTGAATCGGCTACATCAAATTTAGAAACTAGCTGTCCACCTAAAATGATATGGCTATCTTCATCATAGAAAATCATCATATGAACAGTGCCTGGTTTACGCATGAAATCAGGATAAACTTTTTCTTCTACATATTTCCAAGCTACTTTACCTTCATATAAATCTTTATTGACCATTGATAAGCCAGTTGAAGCAATCGTATAGTCAAAATATCTCAAGGCAGAAGTTCCAGATACACTAGGCATCTTGAATTGAGTTCCTGAGGCGTTAAGAGCGGCTACAATTCCTTGTCTTCTCGCTAAGGTAGCAAGACCAATATTTGTCTTATCAGCCGTTGGTGCAAAAGGAATATAAGTTGCATCTCCACCAGCGTATACGTCTTTTGCGGATGTTTCTAGGTATTCGTTTGTTTGAATAAAGCCATGATCATCCATTTCAAGAGTGCCTTTCAACCAGTCAGTTGCTGGCTTAACACCTACAGCTACTACAACTGTATCAGCAGGATATTCACCCTTATCGGTCACAACAGCTTTGACTTTATTGCCTTCTCCTAATAGTTTTTTAACAGCTTCTCCACCCTTAAAGTGTAAGCCTTTATCAGCACCGTGCGCTTCTAGTAATTTTGAAATGTTCTCATCTAAATAAGCAGGCAAAATACGATCTTCCATATCAATAACTGTAACATCTATACCCGCTTCTGCATATGCCGTTGCCACTTCCACTCCGATATAACCAGAACCAATCACTACTAAGTGGTTAGTTTCTTTCATACGATCGTATACTACTTGCGTATCTTCTGGTCCTCTAAAAGTGTGAACATTTTCTAAATCATATCCTTCAAACTGAGGAAGTGGTGCAAACCCACCTGGACTCAATAGTAACTTATCATAAGACTCTTGATGCTCTCCTTCTTCTGTCTTAACCGTTACTGTTTTTTCTTCTGGGTTGACTCCTATTACTTGGCTGGCAGGATGCATGATAATACCTTGTTCACTATAGGAGGCGTTATTGGCAAAATGTAACTCTGACAACTCTTTAGATATACCTTCCAGGTATGATTGAGAACCTCACCCCATGAAGGATGACTCTTCTCCCGCCTCAAATAAATGAATTTCAGCGTCTGGGTCACGCTTTAATAAAGTCTGAACCGACTCATAACCAAAGTGTGATGTTCCAACTACAACATACTTCATTCTAATCCCTCCGAATTGTTATTTATAATTATTCTAACTAAGCATATATTACTAAAAATAATAGATAAGTACAACCTAATAGCTTACATTAGTAAAGACTTTAGTTCTTCAACCTTATCTGTACGTTCCCAAGTGAATCCAACTTCTTCTCTGCCAAAATGGCCATAGGCTGCTGTTTTGGCGAAAACTGGCTTCCTCAAATCCAACATATCAATAATTCCCTTAGGTGTAAGTTTAAAAACCTGACGAATGGCCCGAACAATTTCAGCATCTGAATGATCGGAGCTTTCAAAGGTATTCACACTAACAGATACTGGTTGGGCCACTCCAATCGCATAAGCAATTTGAATTTCTATTTTTTTTGCAATTCCTGCAGCCACTATATTCTTAGCAATATAGCGTGCAGCATAGGAGGCTGATCGGTCCACTTTGGTTGCGTCCTTTCCTGAAAATGCGCCTCCTCCATGACGAGCATACCCTCCATATGTATCCACTATAATTTTGCGTCCGGTGAGGCCTGCATCTCCTTTTGGACCGCCTATAATGAAACGTCCTGTGGGGTTAATATAAATCTTAGTTTCTTCATCCAATAATTCGTTTGGAATAGTTGGTTTAATAACAAGGTCTAAAATAGCTCCTCTAAGCTCTTCTAATGACACTTCCTCGCTATGCTGAGTTGAAACGACTATTGCCTCTAATCTAACGGGTTGATCTTGTTCGTCGTATTCTACAGTTACCTGAGCCTTACCGTCCGGTCTTAAATAGTCCAACTGTCCAGATTTTCTTACTTCAGTCAGTCTACGTGTTAATTTGTGCGCCAAAGAAATCGGTAAAGGCATCAATTCTGGCGTCTCATCACAAGCATAACCAAACATCAATCCCTGGTCACCCGCTCCTATTTCTTGTACATTTTCTTGGTTTTCTCTTGTTTCAATAGCTGAATCAACCCCCATAGCTATATCAGCTGATTGTTCATCTAAAGAAACAATAATGGCTAAGTTTTCGGCATCGAAACCAAATTTGCCACGATTATAACCAATTTCATCAACCTTCTGTCTAACAATTTTTTGAATATCCACATAGGCACTCGTAGTAACTTCTCCTAACACCATAACTAAGCCAGTGTTAACAGCTGTTTCACAGGCTACTCTGGCCATCGGATCCTGTTTCAAGATGGCATCCAAAATTGAATCAGAAATTTGATCTGCAATCTTGTCTGGATGTCCCTCTGTAACTGACTCTGATGTAAATAATCTTTTCTCTAAAGCTTTCATTTATCTTCCCCCATTTTTTATATTGGTTACAAGGCAAATTCACAATCGATGAATCGTGAACCCTATCGGGAACTTTTGGTTGTAACGTTGTAAATTATACCTTAGAATACTAATAGAAACAATTTCAATTATAAAATCCTCTTGAAAGGAAACTCAATGAACACAATTAATAACATACTTAAACATCCTTTGATGCAGTTAGTAGGCTATCCTTTGTCGTGGATTGGTTTTGGACTAACTACCGCTATTTATTCAGTGAAGCAAGTCGACTGGTTAGATCTTGGGCTTTTAGCACTAGTTGTTATCTTAAGCAATATGATTAACCATTACAATTATTATCATCATATTTTAAAAGATCCCAAGGCTAAATCACCTATTATATACTATCTTTTATTAATAGGCTTGCTGACAGCCGCTTTGTTCTTTATGATAAACCAGCACTACATTATAAATATTTTGTTAATTATATACATTATCATAATAGTGGTTCAGTACCAATTTGTCCCTTTAGTTAAGACCATTTATCATATACTATTAAATAGTTATTTTACTGGCTTTTTACTAAATATTATCGCCTACTATTCACAGGCGAATACTTTAAACAATAAAGCAATGATATCTTTTATACCCCTTATTATATTGATGACAGCATTAGAAATAAATCAGCAGTTTCTTAAAGGAATATATAATTTTAAGATACTTGAAAGAAAAATACCCGTAAAGATTATATACATAGTCTTTTCAATGCTAGTACTAGCGAGTATTACAGGAGTTTACACCTCACTACCCACTCAGTCTTTCTACCTCGTTCAAATTCTATTCTTTGTAGTTACACTTGCTATTTACTTACCAAGCTTAATCCCTGTCAAGAAACATCACCGTATTCAAAACAAGCTGAATTATCAGGGTGCTATAAGTATAATTTTTATTGTTTTTTATAGTCTTAGTTATTTATTTTAGAGTAAAAAAAAGAAAACCCCCTTCTATTTTTAAAATGTACTGAACCCATAAATACGTCACTTTAATCAAATAATCTTTAAGCGGCTTGTAACCTGTATCGGATAGGAGACAAGCCGTTTAATTTTAGTTTAATTCTTAATGCTTGTAACATTCAATATATCCTTAAATCGTTTCAGCTCATTCTTCAATACTTTCAACCTTTCTCTATAATAGATTGCTTGTTTTAGAAGTCCTTAAAGACGTCTATCGTGTGGTCCAAGACCTTCGTTTCTCTCTCGATCACTCAAGACCCTCTTATGTTTATGACTACCCTTTATCAGCCTTCAAATCAATCGCTTGCACCAAGGCTTAAGAGAGTCTTAAGAATAGTTACTAAGTTTAAACAATACATTAAGAATTCCTTTCGTTATCACACACTGACCAATGGCCCTATTGAAGGGATTAATAACACGATTAAAGTGCTTAAACGCCATGCTTATGGCTATAAAAACGACTCCCATTTCAAAAATAGAATTCTTTTAATATCAAGATTATATGTGTCAGGAAGAAAAGAAAAGGAGACTAAGCAACCGTTAATTGCTTAATCTCCTTGGATAGCATCAACCCTATTGGACATAGAGCCAAAATATTATCACCTTGATTTTAAAATTTGAATAGTTTTATTACAAATCGTTCAAACATCTTAATTTTCTTCTTTTTTTCTGCCTCCTACTGCAATTAATCCTAATCCACTTAATATTGAAAGAGCAGCACCTGAAAACAGAACAAGTTGATCAGACTCTCCCGTATTCGGTAAAACTCCGGCTTTGGAAGGTGAATCATCAGATTTTTCAGGGATATTTGGATCACCATTATCTCCATCATTTTCTGAATCTGAGACAGAAACAATAACTGGAACTTCAAATATTTCAAACGAACCATCTGGATAAGTAACTTTAACTAAACCAATGTATGTTCCCGGCTTAGTATAGTCTATTACTCCTTCTGGTGTCACATCTTCAAACGTGGGTTGTCCTGGATACTTAGGATCTTCTACGTACCCTGGAATCGTTACATTGTCAGTTAAGTCTACTGTTCCGCCTGATTGAATCACTTCAGGTGAAACAATAGGTTCATACTTATCAGCTTGAGTTTCATCTGAGGTTGGTGTCGTTACAGTAACTGTCACATCCACAATTTCTGTTGAACCGTCTGGATAAGTTACCTTCACCTGACCAATGTATGTTCCCGGCTTAGTATAGTCTATTACTCCTTCTGGTGTCACATCT